>JBASWK010000144.1:0-36950 GCA_049276435.1 Gallionella sp.
CAACTAGCAACTAGCAACTAGCAACTAGCAACTAGCAACTAGCAACTAGCAACTAGCAACTAGCAACTAGCAACTAGCAACTAGCAACTAGCAACTAGCAACTAGCAACTAGCAACTAGCAACTAGCGACTAACGACTAACAGCTTAAAATCCCCGAAAATTTATATACGGGTACTTAAATGCCTTTCTACTTCCATAAGGTGTGTGGATGGTGCAAAACTTGCTGTTCACGCACAGACTTCATTTTCAAACTTTTTGCATAATGACCCACGCTTTTCGCATTATTCCCATTCCGTCTGGCACGCCAGATTGTTCAGCTACGAATAACAATCAGGCATCGCACCTCACGGATACGCTGCATCGTCCGTTGCATGATTTGCGCATTTCGGTGACGGATCGCTGTAATTTGCGCTGTACTTATTGTATGCCGCGTGAGGTATTTGATGATCAACATGTTTTTTTGCCGCGCACCGAATTGCTTAGTTTTGAGGAAATTGAACGGCTTGCACGCATATTGGTTGATTTAGGGGTGCGGAAAATTCGCTTAACGGGCGGTGAGCCGTTGTTGCGACGTAGAATTGAACAGCTCATTGAAAAACTGGCCAGTTTGCACACGCCTCAAGGCGAACAGGTGCAAGTCGCTTTGACCACCAACGGCGTGTTGTTGGCAAAAAAAGCCCGCGCCTTGAAAGAGGCGGGACTGTCTCGGGTCACGGTCAGCTTGGATGGATTAAGCGCAGCCACTTTTCAGCAAATGAGCGATTCTAAGGTGTCGGTACAAACGGTTTTAGACGGCATCTATACGGCACAGGCGGCGGGACTCGCCCCTGTCAAAGTCAATATGGTGGTGAAACGTGGCGTAAATGAACATGAAATTGTGTCCATGGCACGCCATTTTCGCCACAGTGGGGTGCTGCTGCGCTTTATCGAGTATATGGATGTGGGCAATAGCAATGGCTGGCGCATGGATGAAGTGGTGACGGCACAAGACATCTTAGCGCGCATCGCCGCGCATTTTCCGCTACAGGCGATGGATGCCAACTACACGGGCGAAGTCGCTGCACGTTGGCAATATGCGGATGGCGCGGGTGAAATCGGCGTAATCGCCTCCGTCACCCAAGCTTTTTGCCATGAATGCAGTCGCCTTAGACTTTCCACAGATGGCAAAATTTACACCTGCCTGTTTGCCCACAACGGGCTGGATTTACGCACCCCGTTGCGTTCAGGGGCAAATGATCACCTGTTGCACCACTTAATCACCCATCAATGGACGATGCGTGACGACCGCTATTCCCAACTGCGCCACTTAGCCACCCATCGCGAGCGGGGCAAAGTCGAAATGTCGTATATCGGTGGGTAAAAGGTAGCTGGGAGCTTCCAGCTCCCCCCTTCTAAAACCCACCATTACCAATTGGTAGCACTTTATTGGGTTGACGATACGGCGCGGTAATATTTCATTCACCTACTTGTGGTAGCCGCCTCCTTTATTGCCCACAACTTCGCGTTATGCGGCAATTTCCCGCGCTGGCATAGGACTTGCTGAATCTGCCTTTGCAGCAAAAAATCAAGTCGCTAAACTATCCAGAGGAGAATGAAGTATGAATAAAAAACTGATGACCATCGCGGTTGCTGCCGTTTTAGCCCCCGCCGCTGCTTTTGCTGAAAACGCTAACATTGAGTTTTATGGGCGTATTCACGCGTCCTTGGATTCTGTTTCAGGCAATGGTGCAACCGCAGGTGCGAGTGCTAAAAACACGGTTTCATTGAACGACAACTCATCGCGCTTTGGTCTGAAGGGCAAGCACGATATGGGTAATGGTCTAACAGGCGTATTTCAAGCTGAAGCCGCACTGGATGCCAATGGTAAAGGGGGGGCTGGGGCATTGCCAGGGCTACGTGATACTTACATCGGTTTGGCGGGTGGTTTCGGTACGGTGCTGGTGGGTAAATTGCCTGCTGCAAACCAGTATGTGTATGACTCTAATTTGTTCGCTGACCAATTGGGCGATGCGGCAAACTTTACAGGGAATTCCATGCCAGGTCGCGCGAATGGCGCATTGCACTACGTAGCACCTAAATTCAGTGATGTGACCGTTGCGCTGACTTATTTGCCAGCGAGCAGCTTAGAAAGCACGCTTGGCGGTTATGCAGCCGCACCCGCCACGGACAAAGCGGACAATAGCGCAGGCTTCACCGCAGGCTATGCCGCAAATGGCATCACGGCAAAATTGGCTTATTTCAGCATTGGGCTGGGTAATCAAGCCGCTGCGGGTTATGTGAATGGTAAATTGCAACCACTGTCTATCGCGGGAAGTTATGATTTTGGCAATGGCATGGTCTCAGCCCAATTCGTCTCGATCAAACTGACCAACGCTGGGGCGACTAACACCCGCAACATCTACAACATCGGCGGTAAATTCAACGTCACCGAAACGGGTGCTATCAAAGCACAATTCTCTAAAGCAGGTACGGGTGCGGCAGGTGCTTTGGACGGCGCGCAAATGTTTGCCGTGGGATATGACCATACGCTGAGCAAGCAAATGAGCATGTATGTGGTGTATGCACAAACCACCAATGACACCAATGGCGCATTTGTCATGGACAATTGGGGACATAACTCACAAAGTGCAGGGATGTTGAAAGGCAATGATCCTAAAGGTCTGGGTGTGGGCTTAACTTACAACTTCTAATCCGCTTTTCTCCAGAAGGCATGAAGCGAACGGGCATCTTAGGATGCCCGTTTTTTGGTCGGCAATGCTCATTTTGACTAAACAGCAGGTTTTTGTGGGTGCGACAAAACTTGCCTTATTCCCGAAAAACCGTACGAATGAATTCGTACCTACGGTCAAAATGAGCATTGCTGTTTTTTTGGTTGCATTGATCCGTGGTCATCACGACGACAGATTATGATTCCGCATGGTTTCATCCGCATAAATATCGAGTTTTTTCATCTTTTCCCATAAATTTTTACGACTAATGCCCAGTGCGGCGGCGGTGTTGCCGAAGTGTCTGTGGTGCGTGGTCAGTGCTTGCAAAATAAATTTACGTTCGTAATGGCGTAAGTGTTCCGCTAATGTCCCTTCGGTCAATGTTTCTGGCAGGACAGGCGGCTCGACTAAAGGCGGCATATCGTCATTGAAGAAGACCACTGCGTCCAAAATGGGGGAGGAAGACAGGATGCAGCCTCTTTCCATGCTGTGTTTGAGTTCACGCAAATTACCCTGCCAAGGATAATCCAACAACACCCGCTCGGCATCAGGCGAAATAACGTGGTTCTCGCCACTGTACTCCGCGCATTGTTTTAGAAATAGTTGGGCAAACCACAGAATGTCTTCTTTGCGTTCACGCAAGGGCGGAATGCGTAGGCGTATCACATTGATGCGGTAATACAAGTCTTCACGAAACGTGTTGGCTTCAACCATTTTCTTCAGATCACAGTGCGTGGCACAAATAAGGCGCACATCAACGGCAACGGGTGTTTCGCCGCCGACGCGAACGATATAACGCTCCTGAATGACCCGCAACAACTTGACCTGCATCGTGGGCGACATTTCGCCAATTTCGTCTAGGAACAAAGTGCCGCCATGCGCTTGTTCAAACACTCCTTTCCGCATCCGCGCAGCCCCCGTGAATGAACCTTTTTCGTGACCAAATAGTTCTGTTTCGAGCAGGCTTTCGGTGATGGCACCGCAGTTGACCGCAACGAAAGGGGTGTTGTGTTCACAACGCGCATAATGGTGTATCAGTTTGGCAACATGCTCTTTACCGACCCCTGATTCCCCCATAATTAAAATGGTACTTGCCAGTCTAGCCAGGCGTGGAATGGATTGCTCAATCGTCCGCATTAAAGGAGAAATGCCCAATACATCAGTAGGTTGTGTATTATTTGAGGGTATTGCTTGCGGTACGGGGCAGAGCCTGCGTATTTTTTCAACCAGCAAATCCAGATCAAAGGGTTTGCTGATGTAATCCGCCGCGCCCAATTGGAGCAAACGCACCGCACGGTCAATTGAGCCATAGCCTGTGATAAAAATAAACGGCGGCAGCGGTCTTTTATCCGCACACAACTGGGTAAACAGGGCTTCCCCGTTTAAATCTGGCAAGTGGATGTCACTTAAAATCAGGTCATAACGCTTATGCCCAATCGCCCGTAAACCTGCCAACCCCGTTCGATGCCATTCCACACGAAACCCATCTAGGCTAAAGCGGTCGCACAGTGACTCCCCCATAATTTCGTCGTCTTCGATGAGGCAAATAAAAGGAAGAGCGGTTGGGATTGTCATAAGTTTTGGTCGTTAGTCGTTAGTCGTTAGTTATTAGTTTGTAGCCTATAAAGCGGCACGCATATAGTATTTTTTAATATATTCAAATAGATAAAGTCACACCCCCACCCCACTAACTAGCAGCTAACGACTAACGACTAGCGACCAAAATGCTTTATATTCAATCAGATAACTACAAACAAACTAGCAGCTAACGACTAGCGACTAACAACCAAAACGCTTCATCATGCCTGTGCGAGGGGAAGTTGAACCCTAAATTGCGTGAGCGTGGATTCACTTTGCACGGTAATCAGTCCGCCTAATTGTTGCACAACTTGGTAGATTACCCATAGCCCTAATCCATTGCCATTTTCACTAAATGAGGTAAATGGTTCAAATAGATAGGGAACTTTTTCGGGGGGAATGGGGGAACCCTCATTGCGCACCTCAACGAGTAAATGGGTGCTGTCACGGCAAATATGTAGATAAATATGTCCTTGTGGTTGGGTGGCGTGAATTGCGTTCAGCAACAGGTTGATAATCACTTGACGAACCAAAGTCGCAGAAATGGGCAAGGCTTCAATCAAACTTACTTCACACGTAAACGCGATGTGTTTCTGTTCGATCTCCGCTTGTAGCAAGGTGCAGATGTCGGTCACATCATCGGGGTCAAAAGGGCGGGTTTGTACTTTGGCTTCTACCAAGAGTGCGGCAACCGTTTCTTTAATTTGCAGTAAGCCACGTTCCAGAATCGACACGGTTTTGAGGGTGAGCGGGTCTTTTTCGCCGTGACGTTTGAAGGTGCTGATGGCGTTGAGCATACCGCCCAAAGGATTGTTGATTTCATGTGCCACGCCAGCGGCCAGACGACCCAATGCCGCCAGCCTATCCGAGGTGATCACTTGTTGTTGTAGCTGCTCTTTTTCTTTGAGTTCAGTCAACATCCGCTTGAATGATTTAGCCAGTCGCCCAATTTCGTCCTTGGATTCTTCTAGTTGAATGTCTTCTGGGTCAGGTAAATGCGGGGCAACTTTGCCCATCGCATCAGATAATTGCAGCAAGGGAGCCGCCATGCGTCGCCCCCAATAGATCCCCAAGGGCAACAGGGTTGCGAGAACGAGCAAGGTAATCAGCACCGCATCGCGGGCGAGACTGCGTAAGCGGGCGGCAAAGGGCGGTTTAGGATAATTCATCACCAGTGTGCCGATGCGCACCCCGTCGGACTCAATGGGAATCAACAAAAATAAAGCTTGGGATGACGGCGTATCCACGACGGTCAGTTCATTGGGCCAAGGCTGGGCAGGTTTTTGGAAGAACTTTGCCAGAGCAGGATCCGCAATCGCAGGGGCGCGCATCATGGGAAAGCGTTCGGGTTGGTTAGAGACAAACACTAAGTTCGCCGTATCCAGTACCACCATATATTCGGCATTTTGATCATTGCTTGGTTTGGGCGAGGGGCGAAAAGGAATGTTGACGACTTCAAATGCCCGCCATACATCATCATGCAAAATCGGCTCGACCAAGGTGTCGGCAACCACTCGCCCCATGCGCGTGGCGTTGGCGATTAAATTGTCTCGCAGATCATTGACGCTGCGATAAACCAGCACGGAAGCTAACACACTGGCGGTCACCATCACCAATGCGGCAACGCGCAAGGGAATTTTGTAGCCTAGGCTAAGGTCTTTAAAGTGCAACATTGCGTTGTTTTTCAATGAAATGAAACATGTCAGTGATGCCGTCATACAAACGCGGATCGCTTTCCACAAAGCCATCTAAATTCAGCCCTTTTAGCATGACCAAGCCCGCTTGATCCTGCGACATAGACAGCAAAGCACGCCGCATCGCGATTAGCCGTGCGGCTGAAACACGTTGCCCTGCCACAAAAGGCGGATGACCAAATTGTGGCGATTTGGCAATCACGCGGGTTTTGCGGGTCAACTCAGGATGCGATAATGCCAGCGTGTCCCAAATATAACCATCGACCGCCGCACCTTGCGCCAAGCCTGTCGCCACCGCTTCAATCACTTTACGGTGACTGCCTGTGTAGAAGGTTTTAGCGAAATAATGGGCGGCTGTTTCGCCTTTTTGAGCCAAAATATACTCAGGATAAAGGTGTCCAGAATTAGAGTCAGGATCGCTAAACGCGAATATCTTTCCACGCAACCCATTGATGGAAAGGGTTTGTTTGTCATGATCAGGCACGATGAGATAAGACTGATACAGCGGCTCGCCCTGATAAAGTGGGGTGGCGACTAAGCGAAAATAGGGCTTATTGCGAATATAGGGGTAACCACATAACCAAGCAAAATCCAGCTTGCCTTCGCGCAACATATCGACAATTTCGCGATAACTGCCTCGCCGTATAAACACCACGGGACGCGCTAAATGGAGCTCCAGATATTTACGCCACTCACTGACAAAAGCCGCTTGATCGTCCAGAAAAACAGGCGTTAGACCAATGCGTACGGGCGGCAGCGGTTCGGCAGCCCATCCCCACGACATCCATCCTAGCAGCAACATCCACGCACCCAAGCACTTCAACAGACGCTGATTGAAAGCGCGCCATTGCGCCCTTTTGCCAAGGTAGGGCAAGAGGTTGGTACTCGCGTCCGCCGTCTCTAGCAAGATGGAGGGGCAATAAGGGCTCGATAGCGGATGATTCATAGATGTACTGGCTTTCTAACGTGGGGACAACTCACAAACAGTCTGCAATAACTATACCACCGCTTTGCAGTCAGGCTATTTTGTATTCCACGGACGGCCAGCAATTCTCATTTTGACTAAACAGAGGGGTTTTGTGGGTACGACAAATTCGTACATCGCCCGACAGGGCGAAAAATAAAGGTAAGACGGGAATGGCACTTACTTAAACCAAATCATCGGCAAACTCCCTCCCCTTCAAGGGGAGGGCTGGGGTGGGGATGGGGGTGTGTGCAGAGAACGAACCCATCCCCATCCTAGCCTTCCCCTTGAAGGGGAAGGAACGGTAGTTCAGCCCGCTTTTACAGGACGGTGAAAAAATGTTAATCCGTGTCGCATCGGGGGTTTTGAGCTTAAGTAAGCGCCATTCAGGTAAGACGGGGAGATTTCACCCAAAAGCGTACGAATTTGTCGTACCCACGGTTGATTTGGTCAGATGCAAAATGCACGATTACTTATACGCTACTACTTACCGCTAGATTGCCCACTGACTTTGGAAAACATTACGAGATGGTAATGATGCGGCGCAGGGCAGCTCGTCTAAACTCAAAAGGACGCGGTTTACATCAGAGAATTAAAAATCAGCATGTGCGATATTTTTAAGCAATAGCATGATTTACAAGTATATTTTTATGCTAATTTTGGAATAATGGGGCGCATGGCAGGGATGATTTCATTTGGTATGATAATTGCTGTGATTCAAAAATAGCATTCACAACACACAAAGAAGGAGTGGGATCATGAGCGAAACGGTATCTCGGCGAGATTTTTTTAAGGTCAGCGGCGGCGTAGCGGCGGGGGTGGGGATGGTGGTGAGTGGTGTGGCATCGGCTGCCCCTGCGAGTAGCCACCAGACCAACGCAACACTGGCTTACCCGCGTAAAACGATCGCCACCTCGAAAGGCATGAAGATCAACGAGGCACTCGATTTCGCTTACCCAGATGCGGACAGCCCTTGTATCGCAGTCAAGCTTGGACAAGCAACCCCTGGCGGGGTAGGTCCGAACCAGGACATCGTCGCTTACAGCATTCAATGTACCCATCAAGGCTGCCCCGTTTCCTACGACGGCAACGAGAAAAAATTCAAATGTCCGTGCCATTACAGCATGTTTGATGCAGAGAAACAGGGGCAAGTTATTTGTGGGCAAGCACCCACAAAATTGCCGCAAATCGTGCTTGAGTATGACGCGAAAACCGATGCTGTTGCCGCCGTGGCGGTGGATGGTCTGATTTACGGCCGTCAAGCTAACATTCTGTAAGGGAGAAAATAATGTCTAAAGATCGCATCATATTACCACCCGCTGACGCTCAAAAAACCAATCTAACTTGCCACTTCTGCATCGTGGGCTGTGGTTATCACGCCTATAAGTGGCCTGCAAACAAAGAGGGCGGCAAAGCCCCCGCACAGAACGCGCTCAAGCTGGATTTCCACAAACAAATCCCCGCATTTAAGACCATCCTGACTCAAGCCCAGCAAACCGTGGTGACGGATAAAGATGGCAGCAGCCATAACGTGTTGATTGTGCCAGACAATGCCTGTACGGTGAATCAGGGCGGCGGCTCCTACCGTGGTTTGCACATGGCAAGCTACTTGGGCAATGATGGCGCGCGTTTGTTGCAACCTAAAGTGCATACGGGTGAGCAATGGTTGGAAACCGATTGGAATCAAGCCTTGGCACTCTATGCGGGCGTGACCAAAAAAGTGCTGGACAACAAAGGGCCTCGTGAACTGGCTTTTGATAGTGCCGATCACGGTGGGGCAGGCGGTGGTTTTGAGAATACTTGGGGGGCGGGCAAGCTGATGTTCACTGCCTTGCAAACGCCGTTGGTGCGTATCCACAATCGCCCGTCTTACAACTCCGAATGTCACGCCACCCGTGACATGGGCATTATGGAATTGAACAACTCCTATGAAGATGCTCAGTTGTCAGATTGCATCATGGCGATTGGTTGCAACTCCTATGAAACACAAAGCAATTATTTCCTCTATCACTGGATGCCGAATCTGACGGGCAGTACGGCTGACAAGAAGAAGAAATTTTTTGACGCAGGCGAAGAGATTGTCGATACCAAGTTCATTTTTGTGGATCCGCGCAAGACCAGTACCATCAGCATCTGCGAAGCAACGTCGGCTGACAATGTGCTGCATCTGGATATTCTGCCAGGCACTGACGTGGCGCTATTCAATGGCTTGTTCACGTATGTGATCGCCCAAGGCTGGATTGACCGCGACTTCATTGCTAAGCGCACCAAGGGTTTTGATCAAGCCGCTGCGGACAACCAAATGAGCTTGGAAGCGTGCAGCCAGATCACGGGGGTGTCAGTGGATAAGCTGAAAAAAGCGGCTGAATGGGCATACAAACCCAAAGCTGGCGGCAAGATGAAACGCACCATGCACGCCTATGAAAAGGGCATTATCTGGGGCAATGATAACTACGCGATTCAATCTTCATTGTTGGATGTGGTGCTTGCCACGCACAACGTGGGTGGTCGTCGCGGCACGGGATGTGTGCGCATGGGTGGTCACCAAGAAGGCTATGCGCGTCCCCCCCACCCAACGGGCGAAAAACTATACAACGATCAGGAAATTATCGCGGGCAAGGGCATGGTTTACACCGCGTGGGCGGTCAGTCCGTTCCAATCCACCTGCAACGCAGAAGAATTCCGCAATGTGGTGACACGACGGGCGAATATCGTCAAAGAAGCCATGCGTAAAAATCGCGGCGCGACGACCGCACAAATGGTGGAGGTGATCTACGATGCGGTCGCCAACAAGGGCGGGTTATTCGTGGTCAACATCAATATCTATCCAACCATGATTGCAAATGTGGCGCATCTGATGTTGCCCGCCGCGCAGTCTGGCGAAATGAATCTGACTTCCATGAATGGTGAACGCCGTCTGCGTTTGACACAAAAATTCTTGGATGCACCAGGTTCCGCCAAGCCAGATTGCTTGATTGCGGCCGATATTGCCAATACCTTGAAGGCGATGTACACGGCAGAAGGCAATACCAAAATGGCTGATCGCTTCAAAGGCTTCGAGTGGAAGACAGAAGAAGATGCCTTTAAGGATGGCTTCGGACTGTTGGGCAAAAATGATGTGGGGGGCGAGATTCACAGCCAAGGGGGCGACACGGGCAATCTAGCATCCTATGCTTTATTGGTCGCTGCGGGTAACAACGGCGTGCAACTGCCCATCAAGGAAGTGAAGGCAGGCAAGCTGATTGGCACTGAAATGCTCTACACCGACAAATTCGGTACCAGTGACGGTTTAGCGCAGTTCAAGTCCTCGCCATGGAAGGGCTTATTCAAGCCTGTACAAGCGCAGAAAGACAAATATCGTTTCTGGATCAATAATGGTCGAATCAACGAAGTTTGGCAGACCATGTTCCACGAAGAGGTCGGTGTCACGGGCGAAGCAGCAACTGCCAAAGCACGCTGGCCGATGCCGCCACTGGAGCTTAACCCACAAGATGCACAGGAACTCGGGTTCGCCAATGGAGATATTATCGAAGTCAGCAACGACTATGGCTCCACCTACGCGATGGCTTACATTGTGCCCACCATCAAACGCAATCAAGTGTTCATGCAGTTCGGGCATTTCAGCGGCGTGATGGGCGATGTGGCGACCGAAGCCGTGGATCGCAATGTCATTCCGCATTACAAGGGTACTTGGGCCAACCTACGCCGCGTGGGCAAGGGTGATTACACCAAGACCGTCAGCTTCAAAAGCCGTTTATATACCGCTTAATAGCAAAATTCTTTATCTGTAGTTAACGAGGGGCATCTTACATGGATGCCCCCTTTTTTTTGCTGTGGGGATTGCACGAGTCACCGACCAAGTAAAACTCAACCTAAATTTTTCTGAAGCAGAAGCTATTGTGGCTCTAGTCAGCTTGCCGACGCGCTATCAAACCTGCAGGGCTTAAATTTATAAAATGAAATGGCAAGTTTGAATAACGCTTGCCAAGGAAGGGGATAAGGCGTTTAATCCTGCACGCATTAGATTGCGCGGCGGGCAGTCGGACACAACGCGCTGTTGAGGGTGACTTCAAGTGGTAGCTAAAGCAGCTTGAATACCCACCACAATTAAAAAATTCCCACCTTGTTTTACAAAAATACCAGCTTATAAAACAATATGTTATCGAACAATAAAAAGTGTTATACAGAACTTTTTCTGTATAACATACGCTGGAGGGAATAGTGCGCTACTTGATAGCTCTAACTTCCATCCTGTTTTTTCTGCACGCTCAAGCGGAAGATTCAGTATTTTCCTCATTTGAAGAATTCAATATTCTTGATTTTGCTTCATGCAATGAATTCAATATTTATGCAGGATTCTACCCAGATTTATCGAGCTTCAAGGATGATGTGGAAGCCTTCAATAGATTAAAAATAGACATGCACGAGAGGTACGGCGAAGGTTTTATTTTTTACACAGGCGTTATTGGTGGAGCGCATGCAGTATGCAGCGGCAATTACACTTGGCAATCTAGCTCAGGAGAAAAAATACAATTTCTTAAATGCGTCGGTGACGAGAATTTCCCAGTTCAATCAGAAGCGACTTTTGTTATTAATCGGCGCGAAAATCCTTGGTCAGCTCAATGTGTGAGTAAATGTGGCAAGTCAAAAACGCAAAGAATTTACTGGGTGAACACATACGAAGGTGATGATTCTGATGAAGAGATTTTTAGAGAAGAAAATCTTGGATATGCAAGAGACAAGAAGAAATTTGAAAAAAAGTGTAGGTCAAAATGACAACTGCTCCTTATCTGCACATTCCCTCTACCCCTTCGTTCGAGAGGGACGCGCCCGAAGCATTATTGCTTTGTTCATCGGTCATTTTGGCGCGCCCCTCAATTTTACGTTAAGTACGGCACCCTTACCCATCCAAGAAAAGGAGAATGAAATGTCAAGTGTTGGTTACCACGAACCCGTTGAGGAGCTATCGGATGAAACGCGAGATATGCACCGAGCGATCGTTTCATTGATGGAAGAATTGGAAGCCGTTGATTGGTACAACCAGCGTGCGGATGCTTGCAAAGATGAAGACCTCAAGGCAATCCTTGCGCACAATCGCGACGAGGAAAAAGAACACGCTGCCATGGTTTTGGAGTGGATTCGGCGCAAAGACCCCGCCTTTTCCAAAGAGCTTAAAGACTACCTGTTCACCGAGAAACCAATTGCACACCAATGAGTTTGCCTAGTCCATCTCCACGGGGCTGCGCCCAGAGCCGCGCAGGTCTTTGAATTCAAACGATAGTGAGATGTCCACCCCTGGTGTCGTGGTAGGTGGCAAAGTCGTTCATGTGGGTTGCGTGCCGAGTCGAGACAAAATTACGGGCGGGTTATAAACAACATGACCGCCCACGAACACGTCCATCACACACACGATGACCGTGCGTTTTCCATCGGCATCTCGCTGAATATTTTGTTTATGCTGGTGGAGGTGTTTTACGGTTGGCAGGCGGATTCACTCGCGTTGCTATCCGATGCGGGACACAATTTAAGCGATGTGCTGGGATTGTTAAGCACCTGTACCTAAATTTTCGGGTATTTTAAGCTGCTAGTCGCTCGTCGTTAGTCGTTAGTTAATGTGGGAAAGCTGCCCTCACTATATTTTTTTACAATATATTCAAATACACGATCATGGCAGCGTTGTTCAATGCCTTGATTTTGCTGATTGCCGTCGGTGGCATCGCGTGGGAAGCCCTTGTCCGCTTCAATCATCCCGTGCCGATACAGGGCAGTACGGTCATGCTGGTCGCCGCGATGGGGGTGGTTATCAACGGCATCACCGCATGGCTGTTTATGTTGGGCAACGAGAATGATCTCAATATGCGCGGGACTTTTTTGCAATTGGTCGCCCAAAAACTGCACGATGAGTTTGGCATTGAACACGCCACTATTCAGATTGAAGCGGACAGTCAATCCTGCACGCTCCATCTGTAGTGTGTTTACCTTGTCTAAATACTGCGCGCCGAATTGCTCGTTTTGCCACACAGCACCAATAAACGATCAATCGCGATAGCGTTTGAACTGCTTGATTTTAAAAGTCACACCCAATGTCCGCTAAGACGATTAGAATAACAACCTTGCGAATCAAGGTAGCATTCGCAAGGTGGGCTTCAGGATGAAGTTCACGATACGTCCCCAAAACGATGACCGTTTGTCCCTTGGTCGAAGCAACACACTTTTATGTCGCACTCAATCGAAAGGAAAATAATGAAATCACAAGTACAACGCCCAACAGGGGCATTTGTAGGGGCTGCTTGGGCGGCTTTGTTTGTTGGCTCGATTACTTATTTGGTCGGTTTGTGGAATGCACAAATGCTGCTGAATGAAAAAGGCTATTACTTCACTATTTTGATGTACGGACTGTTTGCGGCGGTGTCTTTACAAAAATCAGTGCGCGACAAATTGGAAGGTATTCCTGTATCGGGGATGTATTTTGGGTTGTGCTGGCTGTCTTTTGGTATGGCCATTTTGTTGCTAGCAGTGGGACTGTGGAATGCCACACTGGCACTGAGTGAAAAAGGGTTTTACGCTATGTCGTTCGTACTGAGCTTATTCGCCGCCATTACCGTGCAGAAAAATGTGCGAGATGTCGGCTTGTCGAATGATGCGCCAACCCATATCAACCCAGAGATTCCTTCACCTGCCCACAAAGAAGCGTAATCATTCGTCATCAATGGGTTCACCTCCATTGATGACCTCACCGCAAGATCAATCTGCTCGTTGTTGGACTTTGCGCACGGTGAGGATTAACAATGCGACACTGGATAGCACAAAAAAAGCGGCATCTCGGCTGTCCAGTAGTCCACTGTTAAAGTTTTGAAAGTGGTACAACGGGGACAAAATATGCCACGGAGAGGTGGCACTGCTTGCCAGCATATCGGCCAGCCACAGTCCAACCAGTGTGACCAGCGCGCCGATTGCGGCGATGATGGGTTGAGCGGTGAGGGCGGAAAAGTAGGTACCAATGGCGATGTAACTGCTGGTCAGCAATGCTAATCCCAACAAATTACTCAAAATAAGCCCCAGATCCAGATGCGTGCCTAGGGCTAAACTCCAGAGCATTATCGGCACGGTCGCCATCATCAGTAACAGAAAAATCAACAGCCCGAAAAACTTTCCCAGCACAATTTGCACGCCAGAAATAGGGGCGGACAACAGCAAGGCGAAGGTTTGATTGCGGCGTTCTTCGGCGATCAAGCGCATGGTAAATAGCGGCGTGAGCATCATCAACAACAGCGCGAGGGTGTTAAACAGCGGCACGGCGACGGTGGCGGTCACGCCTGGTGGATTGGCGAGTTGTGCTAATTGCGGCTGGATTTCTAAAAAGGTTTCGGTACGCCCCAAGAAAAACCACGCGAACACAAACTGCAACAGGGCGAGGATAAACCAAGTAGAGGGCAGAGAAAATAAACTGCGCAGCTCGCGCATCGCTAATAGGCGGATCATGCTGGTATTCCTTTGCGTTCAAAATAAAATACGCCCTCTCCCCTGCCCCCTCTCCCACCCGTGGGCGAGGGGAATAGCTTCGACGAAGTCACTAGAGAATAACCGTTCATCGCGCCACTCCTGTTAACGCGCTTTCTGCGTCGGTGATTTTCATAAAAACATCTTCTAACGTGGTGTGAAGTGGGGTGAGTTGTTCCAGCTGCCAGTTGTGCTGCGTTGCCAAGGTTAATAACGCGCTGCTGGGGTTGCACTCGGCGGTGTGCAAGATGCGAAACTGCGTGGCAGAAATCGCTTCGACGTATTGCACGCCCGCGATGCCCGCCAGCTCGGCTAGCGGCGGCGGGTTGCGCAAGGTAAGCATAAAACCCGAAGCCGCTTGGTAATGCTGCATCCCCGTACTGCTGTCGCTGTAAATCAGCTTGCCGCGCTGCATAATCTCCACGCGGTCACACACGTTTTCCACTTCACTCAACAAATGGGTGGACAGGATCACGCTGCTGCTATTGCCTAATTCGCGAATCAACGCCCGAATATCGCGGATTTGCGCGGGGTCTAGTCCCACGGTCGGTTCATCCAATACGATCACAGCGGGACGGTGAATAATGGCTTGCGCGATGCCGACGCGCTGCTGATAACCCTTTGATAATGTGCCAATAATTTTTTTACCCACCGATTCTAAGCCACAGCGTTGTCGTGTTTCCAGCAATGCCGCAGGCACGTCTTTTGCCGCCATCCCGCGCAATTTCGCCGCAAAAGTCAAAAAATCATTCACGCTTAATTCACGATACAGCGGCGGCGTTTCGGGCAAATAACCGATGTGTGCTTTTGCCTTACCCGCATTTTTCAACAAATCCAAGCCGCACACGGCAATTTCTCCGCTATGCGGTGACAAACAGCCTGTGAGCATCTTCAACGTGGTGCTTTTCCCCGCACCATTGTGTCCCAACAAGCCCAACACCTCCCCGCGCCGCAACGCCAGCGACAGGTCGTGTATCACCATTTGATTGCCAAATCGTCGCGTCAGATTGCGCGCCGAAAGTGTCACGTCAGAATGAGTCAAAATAAAACACCGTTGTGAATGATAAAGAAGGGGCGAAATATAACCGAATATGCGCGGCGGTATCAAAGTTAAAGTGCAGTTTTTGCCCTATCGAGCGACAGACACATTGGTCATCTCCACAAAAAGCATCGGTATCTATACCCATTCCACCTGAAAACTCCATGTTTTCTGTAAAGTGAATAAGCGCAGCGCATCCACTGTTTTCCTTGGCGTGCGGGTGGATGCGCTACGCTTATCCACCCTACGGCGGAACACCTATTCTTCAATGGTAAGGTGTTGTGTACAAGTAATTGGGTATCGAGTTGTTAGTCTCTAGTCGTTAGCTTTTAGTTTTCGGAGTGAAGGATTTTTATTATCTATTTGAATATATTGTAAAAAACATAGTGTCGGACAGATTTACACCATTAAACTAACGACTAGCAGCTTAAAATACCCGAAAATTTATGTATTGGTACTTAATGGGTATGCACCGCTTAATTTATTGTCACGACGCAGCTCCCCCGCAAATCCAATGCTTGATTATCTTGACGGTGAAATTCGCTTTAGTCCAACGTTGAGTACGTGATTGTTGGGCTTCACTGCGTTCAACCCAAGCTACGGGCTACAGGCTACAGGCTACAGGCTACAGGCTAATCACTTTCGTCTAACAGCCTGCCGCCTATCGCCCAGTTTTCCTCCGCCACTTCCTCAAAGGTCAAATAGGTGTATTCCTTGGGCTTCAGCGCAACGCGCTCCAAAGTGGCGGTGATTTCTTCTGCGATTTTGGCTTTTTGTTCGCGGGTTAAAGTGCCAGTTAGGCGGATGTGGACGTAGGGTAAAAAGTCCATCTTTGATGGGATGTAGAAGGAGGTTTAGTGGAAATCTCTATTCCACCTTGTTTTTGTTCGTGGAGTCATAATCTAAGCTGCGAAATAGCTGCATTTTAGGAAATCCACATTTAGCAAATACCGTTTCAATGTTATCAGCCAGAAGAGGAATAAGATAATTGGCCATGTCAATAATCATGGCACTATCTTGACTCTCATCTGCGGCTATCTCGTGCACTGAAAATTTTCCAATTAGTTCAGCATCAACAGTAAATGCTTTGTCGTCTGGATCATTTTGACTGATACCACTTCCTTCAATTCTAAGCATGATGGTTTTAACATCAGGTCGCATCTCATCCAAACTTGAAACGTTATAGTTGAGCATGAGCTGGCCTTTGCCTGCTTGATCTGGCTGTTTAAGAATATCGACACACATCTTCTTAAGCCGAGTTGATTCAAGACTGAAATTGCTCATTGCACTATCCTAAGTTGTGGTGTCTTTTTAACCCATGAAGTGTCTTCATCAAAGAATGTTGTATCAACAGTCTGATGCCTGATTACATGATTTACCGTGACCTCGTGTCGAATTGGCTCAGTAGGATTCGAGCATGCATGCTCAATTGCTAAACGAACAAACTCATTCAATGACTCATCCTTAACTCTAGAACGCTGGGCAGCTATTTTGTGAAGCTCTGATCCTATGCGAACATTGAATGAGCCGCTGTAGGGCTTATTGGGTTCTTTTCCAATGCTGATGCAATGCTCCAAATACTCATCTACAGCAAGTTGAAACGCGCTACGAAGCTCACCTACCGTATTTCCTTCATAGCTAATCAGATCGTCAATATCCCGAATCCGACCATGCAAGCATTCGTCCTCAATGCTTGTTAAGCAAGATCCTTTATATCCTTTGTAATCAAATTCAGTGCTCATCTGCGCCCCCTCAATTATTTTTGACTGAAGCAATAGCTTCCTTTGCATTGTCAATTTGATACCCTTTCAGAATTCCTCCAGGGTGAGATTTTGACATTTTGAATGTGTGGCCACTAATATGCTGAAATGTGTAGTGGGAGCCGCCTTGGCAACTTTCACTAAAGCCGTATCTTTTCAAAACACTGACAAGGTCTTCCCACCTAAAATCCTTTGGCTTCGGTGATGCAAACAACCGATCTTCTTGCTTTTCTTTTTTCGACATGGATTATCCATTCTTAGGTTTGTTATTGCAACTGAATTGTAGTTGCATTGCATCCCGAAGCGATGACTTTCGCTTCATCCTTTTATCTCACCAACTTCCACCCCACCATCTCACCCGCCCGCAATGGTACAAGCTGATGCTCGCCAAACCCCACCGAATCAGGTACTTGCCATGACTCTTTGCGTAAGGTAATCGTGTCGGTATTTCTGGGCAAACCGTAGTAATCCGCGCCGTAGAAGCTGGCGAAGCCTTCTAATTTATCCAGCGCGCAGGCTTGTTCAAAGGCTTCGGCGTAGAGTTCAATGGCGGCGTGGGCGGTGTAGCAGCCTGCGCAGCCGCAGGCGGCTTCTTTGGTATGTTGGGCGTGGGGCGCGCTGTCGGTGCCGAGGAAAAATTTGGGATTGCCACTGGTGGCGGCTTTGAGTAGGGCGGCGCGGTGGGTTTCGCGTTTGAGTATCGGCAAGCAGAAATAATGTGGGCGGATACCGCCGACTAACATGGCGTTGCGGTTGTACAGCAAATGGTGCGCGGTGAGCGTGGCAGCGATGTGAGCGGGCGCGCTTGCCACAAATTCGGCGGCTTGTAGTGTGGTGATGTGTTCAAACACCACGCGCAATTCGGGCAAATCTGCCAACAGCGGCTGCATGACGCGCTCGATAAACACGGCTTCGCGGTCAAAAATATCAATCGCGGGGTCGGTCACCTCACCGTGTACCAACAGCGGCATTCCGCATTCCTGCATGGCTTCCAACACGGCGTAGGTGTGGCGCAAGTCCGTCACCCCCGCGTCGGAATTGGTGGTCGCGCCAGCGGGATAGAGTTTGATGGCGTGTACCACGCCACTGGCTTTTGCCGTATAGATTTCTTCGGGACGCGTGGCGTTGGTGAGATACAGCGTCATCAACGGGTCAAATTTTGCACTTTCGGGCAACGCCGATCGAATCCGTTCGCGGTAGGTAATCGCTTGTGCGGTGGTGGTTACAGGCGGGCGCAAATTGGGCATGACAATGGCGCGGGCAAATTGGCGAGCGGTGTCGCCCACCACGGCGCGCATCAAATCATCATCGCGTAAATGTAAATGCCAATCATCAGGGCGGGTGAGGGTGAGTGTTTGCATGGTAGAACTCCAACGTGACGTAGGTGCGAATTCATTCGCACGTTTTCATTCAATTCGTGCAAATGAATTCGCACCTACAAAGATGTTTTTTCTTCGGGCGCGACAGGCATCCACCCCGCCACCACAATCCCTGCTTCGTATAGCAACCACAGCGGCATGGCGAGTAGGAATTGCGACACGATGTCGGGGGGGGTGAAAATCGCGCCGATGACAAATGCGCCGACCACGACATAAGGACGGGCTTCGCGCAGTTGGGCAATGGTGACCACGCCCATGCGGGTCAATACCACCACCGCGACGGGGACTTGAAAGGTGATGCCGAAGGCGACAAACATGGTCAGTACAAAACTCAAATACTTATCAATGTCGGTCATCACCGCGACCCCAGCGGGTGCGGCGGCGGTAATAAAGCCAAACACGATGGGGAACACGGCGAAATAGGCGAAGGACATGCCGCAGAAAAACAGCAGCGTGCTGGCGGTCACCAAGGGCCAGACCATTTTTTTCTCGTGTACATACAACGCGGGGGCGACGAATCGCCAGATTTGATACAAAATGTAAGGCAGGCTAATCAAAAACGCCGTCATCAGCGCGACTTTCATCGGCACAAAAAACGGCGTGGTCACATCGGTGGCGATCATTTGCCCGCCTTTGGGCAATTTGGCTAACAACGGACTGGCAAGCACGGCGTATAAATCGGCTGCCCACGGAAACAAGCAGATAAACACCAACATCAGCGCGACCACGGCGTGCAACAAACGGGTGCGCAATTCGACTAAATGCGCGATAAAAGTTTCGTGGCTGCTCATGGGGTTTGACCGTCCGCGTCAACGGGTTTTTGCACCACGGCTTGATTCAAGGCTTGCACTTCTTGTTGGATGGTTTGGTTGGTCTGCTGCATAGACTGCTCCAATGCCGTGGCTTCCGCTTGGACTTTTTGCTGCAATTGGCGGAATTCTTCTATCGCCATATCGCGCTCAATGTCGGCTTTCACCCCGTTGATATAGCGTTGCGCTCGCCCATACAAATGCCCCAAGGTGCGCGCCACTTTCGGCAAACGCTCAGGTCCAATGACGATTAACGCCACCACCATCACCACCATCAATTCGGACAAGCTAAAATCAAACATCGTTAAACCTTCGTGTGCGATTTGTTGCTGACTTCGCCCTCGATGACTTTTTCGTCTTCTTTCAATTGCTGCGCGGGGGCTTCGTCGCTGCGCATTCCTTCTTTAAAGCCCTTGACCGCGCCGCCCAAATCGCTGCCGACATTGCGCAATTTTTTGGTGCCGAACACCAACACAATGACCAACAACACAATTAACCAATGCCAAATACTCAGTGAACCCATGCTGCTCTCCTTAAAAATAACGCCACTCGCCTAAAAAATTAACAGAAACCGCCTAACTACGCGCCACCATTGGCGGCAATTTCCCACCACCCAAAATATGAATATGCAAATGGAACACTTCTTGCCCGCCGCCCACGCCCGAATTGATAATGGTGCGAAAGCCTGTTTCCAAGCCTTGTTCCAACGCCAACTTAGGCACTAACCCCAGCATTTTACCTAATAATGCCAGATGACTTTCATCTGCTTCACGCAAAGAAATCAAATGCAGCTTCGGAATCATTAAAAAATGCACAGGCGCGGCAGGATGGATGTCATGAAACGCCAAAATTTCGTCATCTTCATACACCTTGCGGCAAGGAATCTCCCCGCGTGCGATTTTGCAAAACAAACAGTTGCTCATGGTTTTCTCCTTAAATTGTAGTCATCGCATTGTATTTTGTAGGGGGGTTTCGCGCAGCAAACCACCGCTGGATTATCAAAATGGTGGATTACCGAGTGGCGAATCCACCCTACGCCTTACCACGCCAACTGCTCAACCACCAACCCCAATGCTGCGGCGATTTTAGTCAGAGTGGTTTTGCGGGGGCGTTTTGCGGCTTCCATTTGCGCGAATGCGGCTTGTGAAATCCCCATGCGCGAGGCGACTTCGGCTTGGGTTAGGTGCAAATGCTCACGCCACGCTGCCGTCACCGACACCCCGCCATCAAACACCTTATTCACCACGGCATTAGGAATGGTCGGTTCCGCTGTAAACTTCCCCGCAATCAAGGCTTGGTATTGCGCAAACGGCAAAACCGCAAACGCAGGATGTCCGCCCGCATCGCGCAAAATTTGTATATTCTCAGTAAGTGCGTTCATCTCTTTTTTTCACCTCTTCGATGCTGACGACGCACGCGCCGCCGCCGTCAAAATTAAAAAACACCCGATAATTGCCCACCCGCAAACGATATTCGTACTCATGTTTAATCAATGCCTTCACGTTGCGCGCACGGGTCAAATCAACCAATTCCGCACTCACACTTTGACGAATGACTGCCCCCTGTTGCGCAGGAATTTTGCGCAATTGCTTCAATGCCTTGGGCTTCCATTGAATGTCGTTCATGGGCTGATTATAAGTATTTAATAAGAGTTGTCAATGAGAGGTGGCAAGCGAAGCATCTCGCGGGCATGATTTTTTAGATGATGAGGAAGAACACTATTTTCCAAATAAATCAGGTGGATGCGCCAGCTTATCTACCCTACGCCGTAGCCCGCATGTGGCAAAGCGGAATGCGGGATTGGTCGCGCAGGATTTCCGTATTGCATACGGGCTACTCGCTACGCCACTTTAGATTTTTTAGTTTTAGTTGCTTTCTTTTTAGCCTTTAATTCGACTTCCTTTATTTTGAGTTTATTGATCTCATTTTGTTTTTCCAAAGAGAGGCGATGCTCTCTTTGCCAATGAGATTCAGGTCGCTGATAATCAATATGCTCATTTTTCGACATTTTTGTAATTAACGCCAATGTTGCTCGGCAATCGTTTACTGCACTATGACTCGCGTTCGGCAATTTGACATGTTGTGTTTCGGGCGTTCTGTATGCAGTAAACATTTTCATGGCACATTCCCACATGATGTCTTCGAGTGGGGGGAGTTCATGTAATTGACAGGTCTTTTTGATGACTTTTTCGTCAAAACGGGTCTTGTAAGCAATGGCTATTTTGCCAGTCAAAATTTCGAGGATTTTGGGATACTCTTCTTTAAAACTAGGGCATTTGGCAACCATCTTGTTCGTTATCCCGTGAATTTCTGTCGTGCGTTCAGGGATGGGGAATAGGGGTAGGAAGCGTTGGTTATACAAAACCTCTCCCGTCATGGAAATGATTGCCAACTCAATCACCTCAGCCTGTGGATTTGCCATACTTCCTTCTACCAACCCCGTAGTTTCTGTATCCAGAATGGTCGCCTGCGGTGATTTAAGAATTTTCTTTGCCCAGTCAATCACTTCGTCTTTGTTAAAAACTCTTTTGGGGCGATTTAACCAATTCAAATGAATTTGCTTTTCGGTTAACAATTCTCGCTCGATGAGCCAGTCAAGATTTAATACATAAGGTGGATACAAATACTCCCCAAGGTCAAAATCTTCAAAATCAACATCCCCTGCTTTTATTTTTTCCGATAAAGTTTCATGGTGGTGTTCAATCACTTCAGGACTGGCGCACGACTTTCGCAACCACTCTTCGCCCGCGTTGATTATGTGTGCTTTTAACGCTTCATCAGACCATCCATTTACTTTGGTTAGATGTGCTTTTGCCTTCTCCCCTAATCCAAGTATGTTTGCCCGTCCTAAGTGAATTGCATTGTGACAGTCTTCACACACAGCCATAAAACCTGTGAGCTTTTGTATATTTTTCTCGTTATCAAAATCCCAAGTTTCATGTAAATGCAAGCCTTCTCTTTTTGATTCACCACATGTTTCACATACAAGAGAAGGCGGCGCAATCCAGTCATATTCAAAAAAAGCCCCGAAATATTTACGCAGTGCTTGCCAATTCTCATCAGAAATGACAGCCCGAACATTTCTTCCCCAAGCAGGCTGTGGAATCAGTCTAACTTCTAACTTGTGCTTTGGCTTCTCTGGCATAACATGAATTCCTAGTGGTGTAGTTTTGCAAGTGAATTACGATACTAAAGACAGTCGTTTGATTGTAGGTACGAATGAATTCGCACCTACGCAGTTCTTGCCGCCTTTTCAGCTATCCCAGACACCCCTTCTCGTCGTGCTAATTCTTGCAACACATCCGCCGCACTCAGCCCGTGGTGGGCTAATAACACCATGCTGTGAAACCATAAATCGGCGACTTCATAGACCAGATGTTGCGCATCGCCTTCTTTGCTGGCTAAGATGACTTCGGTGGCTTCTTCGCCGATTTTTTTCAGGATTGCATCTTCGCCTTTGTGGAACAGTTTGGCGACGTAGGAGCTGTCGGGGGCGGCGAGTTTACGCGTTTCGAGTATGTCAGTCAGGCGGGAAAGGATGTCTTGGTTCATGATTATTTGTGATAAATATCGTCGGGAGATTTGAGGACGGGCTCTGTGGTTTGCCACGCGCCGTTTTCGAGTTTGCGGTAGAAGCAGCTTTCGCGCCCCGTGTGGCAGGCGATGCCGCCGTGTTGTTCGATTTGCAGCAAAATCACGTCAGCATCGCAGTCGAGGCGGATTTCTTTGACGGTTTGGGTGTGTCCCGATTCTTCGCCTTTGCGCCACAATTTGCCGCGTGAGCGCGACCAATACACCGCCACGCCTTTATCGACGGTGAGTTGCAACGCCTCGCGGTTCATCCATGCCACCATCAACACGCGCCCTGTTTCGGCATCTTGAGCAATGGCGGGAACGAGTCCGTCGGGTGACCAGGTGATTTCGTTAAGCCAATTTATATTCTTCATGTAAAAGTCAGGGCGCAGTATTGTTAGCAAATGGATTCAGAATGGTCAAACGACCCTCAATAACTTGGCGGTGCTGCATATCTTCGGAATACAGAATGTCACAATTCGCCAATAAGGCAGCGGCGACAATTAGCGCATCCCAGTTAGAAAGTTGATAACGAAGCGCAATTTCAGCACTTTTGCGAATGGTGGTCTCATCAATGGCGAGCACATCGGTTCTACGCATCACGGCATCTGCAAAGTTATATGCTTGTTCTCTGGAAAACTTAAACCGACGCAAACAGACATTCACCGCTTCATTGATAACCTGTGCACTCACCAATGGTCGTTTCGCTAACAAGTTTCGTGCAACGGCTTTTTTATGAGCATCCTCGTCAAGTGTGTAAAGCACTAAATTGGTATCAACGAAGACTAGGTCGGTCATAGCACGCATTCCTGTCAAAATGCCCAACAAAGACCGAGCCAAATTGGTCAAACTCACTCATGTCTGTCGTTTTTGGAGTATTCGATTTTTGCAGCTTAGATTTTAAAAAAGCCACAAAATCTAACGCTTCTCGCGCTTCAAATTCAGGTAGCGTTTTGATTTCTTGATAAAGCAATTCTGTCGTGTTCATTTGATAACCTCCCAAAGTTTGCTGTTCGGTGGATTCTATTCGACAGAACTGTCGCTCGCAAATTCACCGCCATGTAATCACAACCTCACTTCTATCCCTTGTGCTGCATAAACGCTTTGGCTTGTTGCACGGTGCGCATGGCGCACCCTACGATACTAACCCCGCCATTAACACAGTCCCCTCCCCCATGCAGGGGGAGGGTTAGGGTGGGGGTAGAAATTGTAGTGGTAATTCAACCTTTCAACCCCCATCCCAGCCTTCCCCCTGCTAGGGGGAAGGAGCTATAGCCTCACTTCAATACCCTGTGCCGCCATATAGGCTTTGGCTTGCTGCACAGTGTATTCGCCGAAGTGGAAAATACTGGCTGCCAGCACGGCATCGGCGCCGCCCAATGTCACGCCGTCGGCTAAGTGTTGCAGATTACCTACGCCGCCGCTGGCGATGACGGGGATGTCTAGCGCGTCGGTTACCGCACGGGTTAAGCCGAGATCAAAGCCGCTTTTTTGTCCGTCTTTGTCCATGCTGGTGAGCAAAATTTCACCCGCACCTAGGGCTTGGACTTGTTTTGCCCATTCGATGGCGTTGAGTCCTGTGTTTTTGCGCCCGCCGTGGGTGAACACTTCCCAGTTGCCAGCGGAAGTTTGCTTGGCATCAATCGCCACCACGATGCACTGCGAACCATAGCGCGCTGACGCATCGGCGATGAGTTGCGGATTGACCACGGCAGCGGTGTTCATGCTGACTTTGTCCGCCCCCGCGTTGAGCAAATTGCGCACGTCTTCGACCACGCGCACGCCGCCGCCGACGGTCAGCGGGATAAACACTTGCGAAGCGACTTGTTCGATGATGCGGAAAATGATGCCTCTATCATCGGAGCTGGCGGTGATGTCGAGAAAGGTCAGCTCGTCCGCGCCTTGGTCGTCATAGCGTTTGGCGATTTCCACGGGGTCGCCCGCGTCGCGCAGCGAGACAAAACTCACGCCTTTGACCACGCGACCAGCGGTTACATCCAAGCAAGGAATAATGCGTTTGGCTAACATTAGCGCGACTTCGCCATGAGTTCGTCCGCCAAATCTTGCGCGGCACGTAAATCCAGCGAGCCTTCGTAAATGGCGCGCCCAGTGATAGTGCCTGTGATGCCTTCGCCTGATACTGCACACAAAGCGCGCACATCGTCCAAATTGGTCACACCGCCGCTGGCGATGACGGGTACGCGCAGCGGACGCGCTAATTCGACCGTGGCAGGAATGTTCACGCCTGACATCATGCCGTCGCGCCCAATGTCAGTGTAGATAATCGCTTCTACACCATAATCTTCGAAGCGTTTCGCCAAATCGCCGACTTCATGTCCCGTCAGTTTTGACCAGCCATTGACCGCGACTTTGCCGCCTTTGGCATCTAGCCCGACCATAATATGACCTGGGAAAGCATCGCAGGCTTCGTGCAAAAAGCCTGGCACTTTGACCGCCGCTGTGCCGATGATGACGTAGGTCAAGCCTAAATCAAGGTAGCGTTCTATGGTTTCCAAATCGCGGATACCGCCGCCCAGTTGCACGGGAATGTCGGTGCCGACGGCTTGGATGATGCTGCGCACCGCCGCTTCATTTTTGGGCTTTCCCGCAAATGCGCCATTCAAATCAACGAGATGCAAACGACGCGCACCTTGTTCTATCCAATGGCGCGCCATTGCGGCGGGATCATCGGAAAACACAGTCGCGCCTTCCATTTCGCCTTGACGCAGGCGTACACAATTACCGTCTTTTAAATCAATCGCAGGAATAATCAACATGGCAGTAGGTTAAAAAATTAAGGATTCCATCGTACAAAGTTTTGTAGCAGCTTTAGCCCCGCTACATGGCTTTTTTCGGGGTGAAACTGCACCGCGAATAAATTATTTTGCGCCACCGCACACACAAAAGGCTGCGGGTAGTCGCTGGTGGCTTGCACTAAATCGGCATTTTGCGGCGCGACATAATAACTGTGAACGTAATAAAAACGGGCATCTTGCTCAATGCCATGCCATAAAGGATGGCAAGTTCCCTCTCCCCCAGCCCCTCTCCCGCTTGCGGGCGAGGGGAGTTGAACTTGGCGTACTTGATTCCATCCCATGTGCGGGACTTTGAGCTTGTTGCCTTGCGCATCGGTCAGCGGATGGGGGAAGCGCAACACTTCGCCTTTAAACAGCCCTAAGCCCGCGACATCACCTTCTGCGCTGTGTTCAAACAACATTTGCAGCCCGATGCAAATACCCAAAAAGGGTTTGGTATGCGCTGCGTCAATCACTGCGTCGCGCAAGCCGCGTGCGGTGAGTTCGCGCATACAATCGGGCATCGCGCCTTGGCCTGGAAAGACCACGCGCTCGGCTTGGGCGATGACTTGCGCATCGTCGGTGACGACCACTTCTACATCAGGCGCGACATGGCGCATGGCTTGTTCCACCGAGCGCAAATTGCCCATGCCGTAATCAATAATCGCAATCATCACAACGTTCCTTTGGTGGATGGCATCATGCCGCTCATGCGCGGATCGCTTTCCAACGCCATACGCAAGGCGCGCCCGAAGGCTTTGAAAATGGTTTCGGCTTGGTGATGGGCGTTTTTGCCCGCCAAATTGTCAATGTGCAAACTGACCAGCGCGTGATTCACAAATCCTTGGAAAAATTCGTGGAACAAATCCACATCAAATTCACCAATCTGGCTGCGGGTAAAGTCGCAATTGAATACCAGCCCTGGGCGACCCGACAAATCAATCACCACGCGTGACAAGGCTTCGTCCAATGGAACATAAGCGTGACCATAGCGCGTGATGCCTTTTTTATCGCCGACCGCTTTTTGAAACGCTTGACCCAAGGTGATGCCGAGGTCTTCCACGGTGTGATGTGCGTCGATATGTAAATCGCCGTGTGCCACAATGTCCAAATCAATCAGCCCATGCCGAGCGATTTGATCCAACATGTGGTCAAGAAAAGGCAAGCCCGTGGCAAATTTTGCCGCGCCTGTGCCGTCTAAATTTAAAGAAACCGTGATTTGCGTTTCTAGGGTATTACGGGAAATCGTTGCGATACGCATGATGTGTGTTTTTAGTCGTTAGTTACTGGTCGTTAGTCGTTAGTTGGTAGGGTGGATAAACGTAGTGCATCCACCTGAATCTATTTAAAAATGGTGGATGTGCTACGCTTATCCACCCTACGAACTTTGCAAATTAGCGACTAATCTCCGCCAGCGCGGCGACAAACTGCGCATTTTCTGCGGGCGTGCCGATGGTCACACGCAGGCAGTTGGTCAAGGCAGGATGTCCGCCATTCAGATTTTTAATCAAAATGTTGCGTGCTTTTAACGCGTTAAACACGGCGGTGGCATTTTCCACGCGGAACAACAAAAAGTTGGCTTGGCTAGGGAAAACTTGCACGCCCGACAACGCGCCCAATTGCGCCAACAACGCGCTACGATCTTGTTTTAGTTGCGCGGCTTGTTGCAACAATACGTCGTGGTGATCCAGCAACTTTGAGGCAACCAGTTGCGGCAGTACGCCGACATTGTAGGGTAAACGCAGTTTGTCTAATTCATTCAACCAAGTTGAACTGCCGACCAAGAATCCTAAACGCAGTCCCGCCATGCCCAGTTTGGAAAACGTGCGCATCACCAGCAAATTGGGAAATTCGCCTAAGCGCGGCACAAAACTATCGTCCGCAAAGGCGTAATACGCTTCATCCACCACCACCAAACCCGTTGCCGTGCGCAAAATTTGTTCGATGTCGGCGGCGGAAAATAAGTTGCCAGTGGGGTTGTTGGGATAGGCTAAGAAAATCAGCGCGGGTTGTTCGCGCTCTATGGCTGCCAACATCGCAGGCAAGTCCAGTGAAAAGTCCGCCGCCAACGGCACGCCCACATAGCGCATCCCGATAAACGTGGCGATCATTTTGTACATTACAAACGACGGTTCGACGCTTAACAACGTGGCATTCGGCTGATTCACCGCCATCGCCAGCAATTGAATAATCTCGTCCGAGCCATTGCCCAACAAGACATCCATGCCGTCAGGCAAGTTGAGTAAGTCGCGAATTTGTTGCTTTAAGGCAGCGGGATTGGGATCGGGATAGCGATTCACAGGCGCGTTCGCCACCAAGGTCGCGATTTCATCACGTAAAGTCTGTGGCACGAGATAAGGGTTTTCCATCGCATCCAGCTTAATTAAGCCGTCACTGACAGGAACGTGATATGCGTGTAGAGCAAGAATTTCGGGTCGAATCAGGCGATTCACCAAAGCGGAAACAGGCGACATGAGGGACAACGCTGAAAAAGTGATTAAGGGAAAATCAGTGCGCAGCTTACCACAGGACAGGTGAGGGAATAGTGGCAAATTGGTAAAATTATCATCATTCCTCGCCCATTTGAGGGCGAGCGTACGATCAGCGGGTCGGTTTAACCGCGTGTATTCGATGAACCTGAGAACGGGCTCAATTCCACAAACGGCGCAGGCTGCCAGCCCGCTTGACGATGTTCTGCGACCACATTGGTGAAAATCCCGCCGCGCACGTAGAACTTAGCGGTCAGACGCATAAAGCGTGGCTGCGTGGCTGCCACCAAATCATCCAAAATGCGATTGGTCACATCTTCGTGGAAATGCCCTTCTTCACGAAATGACCACATATACAGCTTCAAACTCTTCAACTCCACGCATTGCTGATCGGCGATGTAATCCAAAATCAAGGTCGCGAAATCAGGTTGCCCTGTTTTAGGACACAAGCAGGTGAATTCGGGGATTTCCATGTGAATATGGTAATCGCGGTTAGGGTTGGGATTAGGAAAGGTTTCTAAAGCTTTGTTCGGCTGAGTGGTCATAGTGCAAAGGTAGGGCATGAAATGGGTGCGCATTATAGCGTTTCCCTATTTGATGCAACATGGCTTGTGACCATTCGTCATTTTCGGGTTAAAGTCCGCACTTTGATTTGTAATGGAACTCGAACCATGAAACTCGCGACTTGGAATGTTAATTCACTGAAAGTGAGACTGCCGCAGGTTATAGATTGGCTGGCGACCAACCCCGTTGAAGTACTGTGCTTACAAGAAACCAAGCAGCAAGATGCTGATTTTCCACAAGATGACTTATTGACTGCTGGCTATCACAGCGTCTTTTCGGGGCAAAAAACCTACAATGGTGTGGCGATTTTGAGTCGCACTCCCATTAGCGAGGTTCAAATCGGCATCCCTAATTATGAAGATGAACAAAAGCGCGTCATCGCGGCAACCATAGGCGACGTGCGCGTGGTGTGTATTTATGTCCCCAATGGACAAGCAGTGGACTCTGACAAGTATTACTACAAACTCGGCTGGTTAAACGCGCTGACCGAGTGGCTGAAAGCAGAATTGCTGCGCTATCCACAATTGCTGGTGTTAGGTGATTACAACATTGCGCCTGAAGACCGCGATGTGCATGATCCCATCTTGTGGCAAGGCAGCGTGTTGGTCAGCGAAGCGGAGCGCATCCACTTTCAGCACTTGTTGGACTTGGGGTTGCACGATAGTTTTCGGCTATTTGAGCAAGCCGAAAAATCATTTTCTTGGTGGGATTACCGCATGATGGCATTCCGCCGCAACCACGGTGTGCGGATAGACCATATTTTGTTAAGTGACGCACTCGTGGCAGAATGCACATCCTGTATCATTGACCGCGTGCCGCGCAAATGGGAACGTCCTTCTGACCACACCCCTGTGGTGACGACGCTATTCACAGGCAACGCCCCCGTTAATCTGTCAACTTAGCCGCTGGTGTGCGCCTAAACATGCCGCCCATCGGTCAAGCCCAACAGCTTATCGGACAGTCGCACACAAGCATTGACCTTGTCGTAAAACCCCTTAGAATTCAAACCCAGCAAAAGGAGAACACCATGCAGCACGCGAACAATAAAGGCTTCACTCTGGTTGAACTGATGATCGTGATCGCCATTATCGGCATTTTGGCGGGGATCGCGATTCCAAGTTATACAGGCTATGTCGCGCGAGGTAGATTGATTGAGGCGGGGGTCAGCCTATCCGCTTTTCGCACCAGCATGGAGCAGTATTACCAAGATCAACGTACCTATGCCTCTTCTGTCAATGCAACAACCTGTGGTGTATCCACCGCCACCTTGCAAGCAACCAATTTTTCTTATGGCTGCATCGTGACTGGCGCAGGACTTAATCAAGGTTTTATTGCCACCGCGTCCAGTGTGGCAGGCGTGGGTCTGGGTGTGGCGGCGACTTATGTCTATACCATCAGTGACAACAATGTAAGAACCACCAGCAGATTTGAAGGGGTAAACGTTCCCGCTACCACAGGCACGGGCTGCTTCTTAAGTAGAAGAGGTCAACAATGCTAACGCTCACCGACAAACAACAGGGGATGACCCTGCTAGAAGTCATTATCAGCTTGGTTGTAGCGGGCGGGATGATGGCGTTGGGCTTGCCTGTCGCGGGGGACTGGATAGATGCCAATCGCATTAAGGCAACCGCAGATTCGATGTTAAATGGTCTGCAACTCACCAAGATGGAAGCGGTGCGCCGAAACACCCGTTCACGTTTTGTTTTGACCGACACGCCAACTTTTAGCGCATTACCAAACGTAGGTGGACAAGCAGGGGACTGGGAAATGTGCACCGCTGACAGTACAGGCAGTTTTGTCGGCAACCGAGACCAGGTTTGGCGTGCCACCGAAAATGGTACGCCCGTCAGAATTGGCGTGAGTACGGCGGCATTAGCAACCCAGAACTTTAACCAACCGTTAGCAGCGGGAGCGGGGTTGACAGGGTATCCTGATACCAGCCCTGCTCCTCAACTAGGCTGCCAAGGCACCACGGCGACGACAATCAACACCAACGTCACTTTTGATGCAATGGGACGCGTATTCACTGGCAATCTAACGCCTAATGTGACCCGTATTGATATTTTGAATGCACGGACGGGCAATGCCCAAAAACGTTTGGTGATTACCATCAACCCACAAGGACAAATTAAGCTGTGCAACCCCGCATCACTAGATCCTAATCAACGGTGCTAACCAACAGTGTGGCTAATATGAACACAAAAAACCAACAACATGGCTTTGTATTGCTCGAAGGCTTAATCGCCATCTTGATTTTTTCCATGGCGATTTTGGGCGTAGTGGGGATGCAAGCGACCGCCATCGCCAAAAGCTCGGAATCGCAATACCGTGCGGACGCCGCCTTTTTGGCAAATCAACTGTTTGCGCAGATGTGGGTACACGCAGGTTCGGGGGTCTTTGTGCTTAATCCAGCTACGGGTACCCAACAAATTATGTCGCGCCAAGCCGCCGCAGCAGCAGGGATTGATGTGACCGCAACGGCAGATGCCCCCAATTTATCGAACTACCACTGCATGGCCTGTACAGTTGCCAGAGCCCGCGCAGCAGGGCTTGCAGCGGGTGATCCAGAATTTGTGACGTGGTTGCAGTCCATACAAGGCACGGCAAATCAACGTGGATTTTTACCTGGGGTATCGGACGGCATCAATGCGCCCGACATTGATGTGCATTGCTCGGCTGCGAATGGTGCGTCCTCTGTAAATGCCGTCCCCCCTTGTCCTGCTAACTTGGCAACCCAAGTGACGGTCACCCTAAGATGGCAACGTAAAGCCTGCGCGCCGAATACAGCCTGCGACACGCCGCAACATCAATATCAAACGCTGTCTAACATTGAGCCTAACTAATCATGTATACGACTCCTAAACAATCTGGCTTCTCACTGATCGAAATCCTGATCGGGATGACCATTGGTCTCATCGTGATTTTGGTCATTATGCAAACCATGTCGCTGTTTGAAGGACAACGCAAAACGTCCAGTAGCACTGCGGATATGCAAAGCAATGGGCTGTTGTCTCTGTACACTTTGGAACAAGATGTCCGCCTGGCAGGCTATGGATTGATTGTTAACTTTAATAACGCAGGTGAGTTACCTTGCGTCAAAATTAACGGCTATGGTGCAAGCCCTGGGGTGTTTGATGCCATTCCGCTCTACATCAATACCTCTGGCGTGCTAGATAGCATTACCATTGCACGATTGGATACCGCGACGGGCGGTCTAACCACGGGGGGGCGAGCCGCCACGACAACACTTGCGATTCCTAATCAAGCGGCACTAGTAGCGGCAGCGGGGATAAACTTGGGTATCCCCGCAGGGATACTCAAGGTTTCAGGCACGCCTCAAACGGTAGGGTTTTATCCTGCGAATGCGATCAATAGCAGCAACTTCGCCTACCAAGCAGGCGCGACACCCGCTGATAGCGTATTGATTTCATCGGCACAAGGGGTTGCGCCACTGCTGGATTGCTCCTTAGTCGAAGTATCCGCCCTCGTGTCGAACACGCCCTATATTCCAGAAGTTCCAGCCGTCCCAGCCGTGGTGAACAGTCAAGTTCCGCCTGTTCCCGTCAGTGCGGTCGGGTTAAATGGCGTGAAAATCGTGGGCTCTGTGGTGCAACCAGCGGGTGATATTACGCCAGCCATTCCCGCTGTACCCGCTGTACCCGCCACCTCTGTAATGTCGTTTACAGCGGTCAACAACCCAGGGTTTGATACCGCAAAGGCGCCCGTTTTTCCTGCTGGCGGCTATCCCGCGAACAGCACCTTGCATAACTTAGGGGCGAATCCGACGCTGACTCGCACCACTTTTGCGGTCAATGCGCTGAGGCAATTTACCAAACAGATTAACGATGCCCCCGCCGAAGTCGTTGCTGAAAACATTGTGAATATGCAGGCGCAATATGGCATTTCCACACCAGGGGCAGGACTCAATCCTCGGGCGATTACGTGCTGGGTGAATCCCACGGCTGCGGGTACCAATCTAGCGAATGCGGTTACTTGCCCAGCAGGCGATGCCGCAGACTGGACACTCGCGGGTTTACAAGCAGTTCCTGCGAATATGAGACGCATCAAAGCGATTCGATTGGCGATTGTGGCGCGCAATAACCTGCGCGAAAAAGCCGATAAAGGGGTGTGCACCACCAGCACCGCCGCCCCTATTTCATGGCTAGGAGGTCCCGTGGTGGATTTATCGGCTGACCTAGAGTGGCAGTGCTATCGCTACAAGGTCTATCAAACCATCATTCCGCTGCATAACGTGATTATGGGGAATATATGAAAACCATTTATTTAAAAGCACCGCAACAAGGCATTGTGTTGCTGGTGGCGTTAATCGCGCTGGTCGCCTTGTCGTTATCGGGCATTGTGTTGATGCGAGGGGTCGATACCAGCAATATCATCAGCGGGAACTTTGCCTTTAACGAAGCCACCACTCAAATGGCAGAAGTGGGTGTAAATGAAGCTGAAACACTGATTCAAAGCAACTTGTATATCCTTAAGAATGCGTTGAACAACTGCAATGCGGCAGGACCTAGTTTACCTGGCGCAGGTGCCGCAACTGCGGCAGCGGCAGCGGCACCGATTACCAATTTAGGCTCGCCTGGCACATCGAATGGTTGCCCTCATTTTTATTCGACTTACTTTACCAATATTGACCCTGCGACCAATTTGCCATTCAACTTCCCGACTAACGGCTGGAGTCCCGCGATTAATATACCCAATATGCCACTCAATTGTCATACGGCTGCCGTACCTTCCTGCGACTACACGGTGCAATACTTTATCGAAAGAATGTGTACTCAAGAAACATGGAAATGGGATGTCAACCTTGCCCCCGTAAACAGTCCTCTCGCAGCCACTTGGTCGCCTGGCACCCCCACGTTCAGAGCGTGTATGGCAACCCCCATTTATGACTCAGCGGGCAATCCAGTGCCTAATACGGGGCGGCTATATTATCGCATCACGGTGCAGGTCAACGGACCGCGTCAGACCCGCTCTTTAGTGCAATACTACTTTGGGGCGAATGATACCGTATTGTAAATATCCTACCTTTAGACAAAGGAGAACCTAATGAAATGACAGAACACCCGTAACCCACCCTGTAATACCCGCCGTAAAAGTATCAAATGTAAGTCGTTTGTTTTTAATCAATGGAGAAATATCATGAAAACCACACAAAGCAAGTTACTGTTAGCCTTAACCATGTGTTTCAGCGTTGCCGCTGCACATGCAGGTGACGATAACCGCAGCAAATACAACAGCAAGGACAAAGAATCCACCAAAAGCACCAACGTTAAAGCAGCCGATAGCTGTGGTTCCGTGGTCATCGCAACGGTGTGCGGTCCTGTGCAAAAAACAACTTGTACCAGCACAGGCGGTGTCAGCGTGATTCAAGCTGCGCAAAAGAACAAAGATGCTGAACGTAACAAAGATGACAAGGACAACACCAAAGATAAAAATGGCGATGGCAAAGACCATACCAAAAGAACGCATAGCAACGATGAAACGAACTACAAAAATCGTGATGCGAACAAAGATGATCGCGATGAGGATGCCAGCCGTCCTTATGGCTATCGTTGGGAACAAACCAACTCTAACGGCGTAAAACAACGCAAAGTGACCATTTGCGTGCGGGATGGCGGCAGCAAAAAGACCTTGGATGTCGATGATGATGGTCATTATCAAGGTCATGACCAAGACAGCGGTGCCACCTTAGGGGATTGTGAACATCAAGATGACAAGACGGGTAAACATACCGATTCTAAAAACAAGGATCGTGATATTGTTTCTATCTCCAAAGATGCAGTTTGCGGTGCGCCAGTCGTGTACCAAGAACCTAAAGATAGCAAATCACATCATCAAGAACGCAATCACGAAAACGACAAAAATGACGGCAAGAGTGATTACAGCAGACGCGATGGCAGCAAGGATGATCGAGATGAAAGAGGTAGTCCAATTGATACCAACAAACATCGCGAAGGCTATCGTTGGACGCATGTGACCACAGAAGCAGTGACAACAGGTTCGGGCAGCAATCGTAAAACGGTCAACGTTGAACACAAACAAGTCAAAGTGACCATCTGCCATCGTATGGGCAATGCGCGCGTGACACTGGATGTGGATGATGATGGCTGGTTCCACGGTCATAGCAAACATCCGTTTGACACCGAAGGTCGTTGCGAAGATCAAGATGACAAGACCAAGAAACACACGGATAGCAAGAACAAAGACAAAGCCATTGTGCCGTTGGCAAAAGAAGCGGATTGCATGCCTGATGCTCCCGCAGCTGCAACCACCGCGTCACCTGCTTGCGTAGCAGCGGGTGGTTTAACCACTGTGGTAACCACTCTTGGTGGCAACACCCCAGGCATCACCATTACCCCACTCATCAACGGTGCGCGTCCTAGCCGTGGTGGTGTGAGAAACATGCGTTAATCACGCTTGATTGAGGAGGGGTCACCCTTCTCATCAGTCTTATTAAAGCCCCTGAATCTAGGGGCTTTTTTTCGTCCCGTGACAGGAATTCCTCTCAATGGTGACTTTTGCAAGGGCCTCGGCTCTTAAAACACTAAGCTACCTATCTCCATGAAGCACCATTCCTGTACGCAGATCTTCTTTTCCGCCAGAAAGCAGAAGACTTGCATAGTAAATCAAGAAAGTTGCAAATTGACCGCGCTGCCAGAAGCTTCTTGCGCGCCTTCTTGCTTGCTTTGTAACTTGATACGTAAACGTAAATCATTGACCGAGTCGGCATTTTTCAGTGCGTCTTCATACGTGATTTTGCCTTCTTCGTACAAATTAAAGAGCGCACCGTCAAAAGTTTCCATACCTAATTCACGTGATTTTGCCATCACCTCTTTAATCCCGTGCACGTCACCTTTGAAAATCAGGTCGGCAATCAGCGGAGAATTCAGCAAAATTTCAATCGCAGCCGCACGTCCGCCGCCAATTTTTGGAATCAAACGTTGAGAGACCAGTGCTTTGACGTTTAGGGATAAATCCATCAACAATTGGGCGCGACGTTCTTCTGGAAAGAAGTTGACGATACGATCCAACGCTTGGTTAGCACTGTTGGCGTGTAAAGTAGCCATGCACAAGTGACCCGTCTCGGCAAATGCCACGGCGAATTCCATGGTTTCTTTATCGCGGATTTCACCAATCAAAATCACATCAGGGGCTTGGCGCAAGGTGTTTTTCAATGCCGCTTCCCATGTCTCGGTATCCACCCCCACTTCGCGATGGGTAATCACGCAGCCTTTGTGGTCATGCACATATTCCACGGGGTCTTCGATGGTGATGATATGCCCTTTGCTGTTGATATTGCGGTAGCCAATCATGCCCGCCAGCGTGGTGGATTTGCCTGAACCCGTACCACCGACCAGAATCACCAAGCCACGCTTGGTCATCACGATGTCTTTCAATACAGGCGGCAAGCCCATTTTGTCCAAATCAGGGATCTCGGTGGTGATGGTACGCAAAATCATGCCTACCCGTTGTTGCTGTATAAACACATTGACGCGGAAACGCCCAATCCCAGGAGGGCTGATCGCAAAATTACATTCTTTGGTTTTTTCAAACTCTGCGGCTTGGCGGTCGTTCATAATACTGCGCGCCAACTCTTGAGTATGTTGTGGTGTCAGTGACTGCGGTGACATGGGGGTCATCACGCCATACAGCTTAAAAGCAGGCGGAAAACCAGCGGTAATAAACAAGTCTGACGCTTTTTTAGCGATCATACCGCGCAGTAAGTTATGTATCAGCTCGGTGGCTTGATCTCTTTCCATACTAAACTCCTCTGAGAAATGGGGGGCGAATTATCGCAGCAATTAAGGTATCACGACGCGCCTATTTTAAGGAGAAAATCAGATGATAAACAGCAATTCTCATTTTGACTAAACAGAGGGTTTTTGTGGGTACGAATTCATTCGTACATCGCCCGACAGGGCGAAAAACAAGGGGATAGTTCTAAAAATACTGACCTTACTCACCCAAAAGCGTACGAATGAATTCGTACCTACGGTCAAAATGAGAATTGCTGGATGATAAAAGGACTTCGTTTTAGGAAACTAAAATTCCAAAGCAAAAAGCCCCACCATTTCTGGAG
>JBASWK010000145.1:0-5204 GCA_049276435.1 Gallionella sp.
TTTAATTCCCTCTCCCGCAAGCGGGAGAGGGTGAGGGTGAGGGTGAGGGGCGTTGCGTGCTAAATAATGTTCGACAACTCAAACGCCCTCATCCCCAGCCCTTCTCCCGCTTGCGGGAGAAGGGAGAAAAGCGTTAACCACAATTCAATATTCCCTCTCCCGTAAGCGGAAGAGGGGTAGAAGCGTTGAGGGTGGATGCGCGTAGCTTTATCCACCCTACCCACTTTGTTCCCTCCCCCTAGCAGGGGGAGGGTTAGGGTGGGGGTTGAAATCGTCGCACGGATGCAAACTTTCAACCCCCCATCCCAGCCTTCCCCCTGCTAGGGGGAAGGAGTAAGCCATATTGCACCACAGCGGTCAGCGATGGTTGGCTGCCCGCTTTTTGTGTTTATTTAATGACCATTTGAACTGCATTTTCCTGTATTTTTAACGTCAGGACTATCTAGTTTTATTCGCAATCGTTTATGTAGATACTTGCGCTGCACAGGCGAAAATCGGGGAAAAGTTAAGTTGACTTGGACTATTAAATTTTTTATTCTCCCCTTTTCCTATCATTTTAAGGACAGTCCGAATGTCATCTATTTCCAACAGAACACTGCTCTTGACCGCACAACAAAAGCTTTCCACAGGACTGAAAAAATCAAGAACTCACGTGAGAGGTGTCGGGGATTTTTTGTTAAGGAAAAAACTACCCGCACTCACGCCACCGTCAAAGCAAAGCGATGAACATCTGCGCTTTAAAAACCCTAAAGAAGCCTTGCTTTCTTGGAATTGCAAGCAAACTCAATGGTGGTATTTTACGGGTCACTTAAAAGATGCGACGGGTCGTCGCTTTGGTTTTGAAGTCACTTTCTTTGAAAGAAGAACGAACTGGGATTACATTGTTTTTTTCCCCTCTCGGGTCGTTCGTCCACGCTTATTCATTGCGCATTTTGCCATTTCTGATTTTGAACACAAGGATGAGACTAAGCGGTTCCGCTACTGGGATAGAGGCGGTTATTTAGAGAATACTGGCTTTGCTTCCGATGAGGTTTTTCATGTCGAGGTGGGCGGCTGGTCTGCCTTCAAAAATAAAGCAGGCGATATTCATGTCAATGCTGCGGCTGCGGGTAATTCTTTGGCACTCACTTTCGAGCCTGTAAAAGAATTGGTATATCACTGTGATGGCGGCTATTCACAAAGATCGCATGATCCAGATATTTCCTCTTTTTACTGTACCCACACGCGCCTAAAAACCGAAGGTCGCATCGTCGTTGACGGTAAGGTTTTTGAGGTCGAAGGCTTGTCTTGGATGGATCATGAAAAAATGCTGGTCGAATCCACAAGATTTGATAACGGTTGGATTTGGTATTCCATACAGCTAGATTCTGGTGATGACCTAATGGTGTACTTCCTGAAAGACAGGCATGGCAAAGTGGATCCTGTGTTTTCTGCGGGTACATGGGTTAGTAAAAGTGGGGAAATTACGCGCATTTCGTTTGAGGATGTGGAACGACAAGTGTTAGATCATTGGACTTCTCCTTCGAGCGGGGGTAAATATCCCGTGCATTCCAAGTTACGCATTCCCAAACTTAATTTGGAATTGGAAGTCATTCCACTGCTTAAGCAGTCAGAACTTGATATTAGTCGTACTTCCTTTTGGGCTTATTGGGAAGGTGCGATGGAAATTAAAGGAACACTGGCTGGAAAGGCGGTCACAGGACAAGGCTTTTTAGAGCTGGTTGGCTACGATAACCGCATTAAGTCAAATATCCTGCACTTTTTATTCGGTCCAGAACCCCATCGTCTAGGATAGTAGCCCGTATGTAATACGGGAATCCCCCGTCCTTACCTAAACCCCGTATTGCATACGGGCTACGGGCTACAGCCAAGTAGGGTGGGTTGAGCGAAGTGAAGCCCAACAAAATCACATGATGCGCATGGCGCACCCTACTAGCGACCAAGCTACGGCAGGTTTTTGTGGGCGCGACAAAACCTGCCTTATTCACAAGCAACCGTGCGAATTTGTCGCACCTACGGTCAAAATGAGCATTGCTGGAACATTGGTATTCAGTTTGACTTTATGGACTACCAAGATATACTCGGTAGTACCTTTTAAGAGGATATTTTTATGACTATCGCCATTAAACCCATGTCGCTGAAAATCGACTTAGACCTCCGTGAACGCCTCAAAAAACTTGCACATAACCGCAAGCGGAGCGCGCATTCCATTGCGCGTGAGGCGGTGGAAAATTATGTTGTACGTGAAGAAGCGCGGGATCATTTTGCTCAAGATGCTTTGGATGCGTGGCAACATTATCAAGAAACTGGCTTACATGCTACGGGTGATGAGGTGATGACTTGGATTGAATCATGGGGAACAGATAAAGAACTTCCACCGCCTGTATGCCACACATAATTTATACACAACCTGCCATTGAAGACCTTATTCGGTTGCATATTTTTTTGGCTTCAAAAAGTGTTGTTGCCGCAGGAAAAGCAAAGATTGCGATTGTTAAGAGTATCAAGAAGTTGCCTTTGATGCCAGAAGCGCATAAGCCTGTGTTGAGTCACCCAAACATTCGTGACTTGATTATCGACTTTGGTGCAACAGGCTATATTGCTCGATACCACTACGAGCGCGGCAGCAATATCACTATTCTTCGCATTCGTCATCAAAAAGAGATTGGCTTTTCTGATGCAGATTAGGTGTCATTTTAGGGAGAGGGTAAGGAGTTATAACGATGGACAATTCACTATTTGATGATTTGAAACAAAGCCTAAAAGAAGCGGCGGCGATTCGCCGTAATGCGTTAGCACCGAGTCGCGTCACAGAAGTACATGCACCCGATGCAAAATCCATTCGTGCCAAAGTGGGTTTAAGCCAAAGCGAATTTGCGCAATTGATTGGTGTGAAGTTGGCGATGCTTAAAAACTGGGAACAAAACCGCCGTAAACCCTCTGGTGCAGCAGCGGCTTTGTTGACCATTGTAGAAAAGGAACCTGTTGCTGCTTTGCGGGCACTGCACTAAGTCAGCGATACGGGTACTTCCCAGTTTCTCCTCTCCCGTAAATTGGCGAGGGGAGCTACGCCTAACAACTTTCACACAAGCACGCGGTAAACGTTGGGCTTCGTACCTCAACCCAACCTACAGCAGCAAAGCGTAAGGCGGATTCGCCGCGAGGCAATCCGCTATTTATCACCCCATTCGGCGGGTTGCTGCGCGAATCCGACCTACGTTGCCGCTGTTATTTCAAGCATAGCTTATAAACCGCTTTACACTATCATTTTCCGTAGCTACAATTAACCATGCAAATCGAATTCGATCCCGATAAACGTTATAAAACCTTGCTGGAACGCGGCTTGGATTTTGCGCGAGCGGGTGAGGTATTCGACTGTGTGATTGTAACGATCACGGATACCCGCTACGACTACGGCGAAACCCGTTTGATGAGCGTGGGGCAACTGGATAATCGGGTCGTTATTGTTGTTTGGACTCCACGCGGCGAAAATTGCCGCATTATTTCAATGAGGTACGCCAATGAACGCGAAATTACCAAATATACATTCTGAATGGATAGACCCTGACGACGCACCTGAATTGACCGATGAATTTTTTGCTCGCGGCGTGTGGCAAATCGGGGATCGGGTGGTGTCTGCGGAGGAAGGACGCGCAGCGGCGCGGGCTGCACTTGCGCGGGGTCGTCCCAAATTACCTAGCCCTAAGCAATCGGTGACGGTGCGCTACGATGCGGACATTATCGAGGCATTCAAAGCCACAGGGCAAGGTTGGCAAACGCGGATGAACGCGGCGTTGCGCGAATGGTTGCAAACGCATTCGGTAGCAGGGACGTAGGGGCGCAAATTCAGCTACGCTCTCCCCGCCTGCGGGAGAGGGCTAGGGAGGGGGTGAGGATTTTGATTTTTGGGCGCACGCCCTCTCCCCCAACCCCTCTCCCACAAGTGGGAGAGGGGAGTCTATGCGTTAATAATGCGTTGGCTTTTTTTAAGGAAACGCATACTATATGGCGTAAGAATTTTTTCCAACTTCCTGCTGATGGAGCTACTTATCATGCTGCAAGTCAAAATCCGAGAAAAAGGGCAAGTGACCATTCCCGCCGAATTGCTACAGGAGTGGGGCAATAAAAACCATGTGTCAGTCAATGATTCAATGGAAGCCGTTCTGGCGAATGGTGTCCTAATGCTGATTCCCCAAAAAAGACACGCGGCAAAGCGCGACATGATGTCGTTCGCGGGGGCGGGCAAAGGACTTTGGGGTGCTACGCCTGAAGAAATTGATGCCAGTATTCACGAAATGCGCAACTTATGGACAAGATAGCGGCGGTGCTTTCCCGCATACAGGGAAAACGTGTTTATGTGGACCTATGTGAATCATAGTGGGTCATCGTGGCACAAGTGAGCAATCTCCCTCCCCTTCAAGGGGAGGGCTGGGGTGGGGATGGGGTATAACCGCCGCGTTCTGTAAAGCGATCCAGATAGTCCGACCACCGCACCGTTGCTTGTAAAACTTGATTACTCCAGAACCGCAACACCCGAAACACCCGAAATCCTGCTTCCTGTAAACGCCAGTCTCGTGCTTGATCTCGCTGATTTTCTAAGTGTTGCCCGCCATCGACCTCAACAATCAAGCTCTTTTCCAGACAGACAAAGTCCAACACGTCATCCAGATATGGATGTTGGCAGAGGAATTTACAGTCTAAGCCTTTATCTCTACCCCATCCCCACCCCAGCCCTCCCCTTGAAGGCATAGGTATCTACACAAGTCAGAGCGATAAGTAGGGTGGAAAGCTGCGCGCATCCACATGATTTCACAGGAAAATATCTGGCGGGCGTGGTGGATGCGCGCAGCTTATCCACCCTACCAACTGCCTTAAGCAATCAGATCTTGCAAATAAATAACCTCAATCCCGCCATACGATGAAAACCCAGCATCGTTCGTGAGGATAAAGGTACAACCCGAAACAACTGCGGTTGCATAATGCAGTGCATCAATGAGTTTCATCCCACGTTTTGGTGATAGTTCTGCCGCAAGTTCAAAAATTTTGGCTCTATGTGATTTACAGTGGGTGAAGCAAGACTCCCTCCCCTTCAAGGCATAGGTATCTACACAAGTCCGTCGAAGAATTTCATGGCGGATGTTTTGAGTGCCTCCAGTTCATTTTGGGAGTAATTTTGCATGATTTCGAGCATGGAGAGGAAGACC
>JBASWK010000146.1:0-2636 GCA_049276435.1 Gallionella sp.
CCCGAATGGCACTTACTTAAGCCAAATCATCGGCAAACTCCCTCCCCTTCAAGGGGAGGGTTGGGGTGGGGATGGGGTGTGTGCAGAGAACGAACCCATCCCCATCCTAATTGCCCCCTCGCTTCGCTCTCCCCCTCTGAAGGGGAAGGAACGGTAGTTCAGCCCGCTTTTACAGGATGGTGAAAAATGTTAATCCGTGCCGCATCGGGGGTTTTGAGCTTAAGTAAGTGCCATTCGCGTATCACCCCTCATTTTTAAGGCAGGCTTCCGCATGAGCGTAGATTTAATTGAAATTTTCACCGACGGCGCGTGCAAAGGCAACCCTGGTGTAGGCGGCTGGGGCGCGCTATTGCGCATCAAGGACAAAGAGCGTGAGTTGTTTGGCGGCGAAGCGCATACCACTAACAACCGCATGGAGCTAATGGGCGTGATTTCCGCATTGGAGGCGTTAAAACGCCCGTGCCAAGTGCAATTACACAGCGATTCAAAATATGTATTGCAAGGCATCACCACGTGGATGGCAGGCTGGAAGCGCAACGGCTGGAAAACGGCCAGCAAACAGCCTGTCAAAAATGAAGACTTATGGCGCAAATTAGACACCTTGGCAGGACAACACCAAATCGAATGGATCTGGGTCAAAGGTCATGCGGGACACCCTGGAAACGAACGCGCCGACCTATTGGCGAATCGTGGGGTGGAGAGCGTGAAGGGAGAAGCGGGAATAGGGAAGGGCGGGTGAGTCTGTTTTATCCTTCTCCCTTCCCACGTCACCCTTCTCAGCGTTTAAAGGATCACCATGCGTAAAATTGTACTGGATACTGAAACCACAGGCATAGACCACAAGCAAGGGCATCGCTTGGTGGAGTTGGCGGCGATAGTGTTGGATGGGCGCAAAGTCTCAACCGAGCAGTTTCATGTTTACCTCAATCCTGAGCGCGACATTGATGAAGGTGCCGCTGCGGTGCATGGACTAACCACGGAACGCCTGAAAGATGAGCCTAAATTTGCTGACATTGCGGCGGATTTCTTGGCGTTTATCGACGGGGCGGAGCTGATAATTCACAATGCCCCGTTCGATATCGGCTTTCTCAATGCTGAACTGGCACGGATGAAATTGCCCGCGTTGCAAAACACGGTCACTGACACGCTGAAAACTGCCCGTGAACTGCATCCTGGCAAAAAGAATAATTTGGACGCGCTGTGCAGTCGCTACGAAATTGATAATAGCCATCGTACCTTGCACGGCGCATTGTTGGATTGCGAGTTATTGGCGGAGGTGTATTTTGCCTTCACACGCGGGCAACACAGTTTGTTAGGCGAAGAAGTTGCCCCTGTTCGCACGCTGGCGGTATTGAATACCACCAGCAGTCGTGCGGTGGTGCGCATTATTCATGCCGATGAAAGCGAGCTTGCCGCGCATCAACAACAAATTGCAGACATCGACAAAGCCAGCAAAGGCGCATGTGTTTGGAAACTTTTACAGGAGGCAGCATGAAAACGTGGCAACGTCGTTTGATTTTGGTCGTGGGTGGCTCAGCGGTCTTGTATCTGGCCGCCTGCTTGTTTATGTGGGGTACACAGGTCGATCAAGTTTTTCAACCTTCTCCCATCTTGCAAACCAACCCTGCTCGCATGGGCATGAGCTATCAAGAAGTGCATGTTCCCGTCGGTGAGAATGGTTTGTTAGACGGATTTTGGGTACCTGCGACCCAAGCTAACGCGCCGACATTCCTGTATTTTCACGGTAATTATCGTAATATTGGTAACAATCTGGATCATACGCAACGCTTGCACCAACTGGGCTACAACGTGTTACTGGTGGATTATCGTGGCTACGGGCGCAGTGTCGGGGCGAAAAAACCCAGTGAAGCACAAGTGTATGCAGACGCAGAAGCCACTTGGCAGTATTTGACCAAGGTGCGCGGTATTAGCCCTAAGCAAGTTTTTATCTATGGACATTCGTTAGGTGGTGGCATTGCCATCAACCTCGCCACTCACCACCCTGAAGCGGCGGGACTGATTACCGAAAGCACCTTCACCTCTATGAGCGACATGGGCAAGCTTGATTATGCGTTTTTACCCATAGACTGGTTGCTCAATCAACGTTTTGAATCGCTGCAAAAAGTGCCTAGCTTAAAACTCCCCGTACTCTTTATCCACGGCACATGGGATCCTAAAATCCCTGTTGAAATGGCAAAACAATTGTATGCCGCCGCCCCTCAGCCCAAAACCTTGCTGCTCATTGAGGGCGGAGAACACAACAACACAGGTGCGATAGGTTGGGTAGAATATCAAAGCAGCGTGACGGCATTTGTTCAACAAAACTTCAAGCGAATGTAACCATCAATCCATCCGTAGGTCGGGATTTATCCCGACTTTCAGAACATTGTCGCGTTAAAACTCGACCTACGGCGGGAATGGCACTTGCTTAAGCTCAAAACCCCCGATGCGGTATGGATTAACATTTTTTCACCATCCTCTAAAAGCGGCTGAATTACCGTTCCTTCCCCTTCAGAGGGGGAGAGCGAAGCGAGGGGGCAATTAGGATGGGGATGGGTTCGTTCTCTGCACACACCCCCATCCCCACCCCAACCCTCCCCTTGAAGGGGAGGGAGTTTGCCGATGATTTGGCTTAA
>JBASWK010000147.1:0-9916 GCA_049276435.1 Gallionella sp.
TTGGTCGCTAGTCGCTAGTCGTTAGTTTTTAGTTGCTGGAGTGAAATGTTTTTATCATCTATTTGAATATATTGTAAAAAATATAGTGAGGGCAGCTTTCCCACATTAACTAACGACTAGCGACTAGCCGCTTAAAATACCCGAAAATTTAGGTACAGGTGCTTAATTGCACCTACCCCCATTACCGCCACCAACGTCTCCTTGCAATACACCAACGGCAACCTTTCCCGCAACCAAGGTGGTATGCCGCGTTCTTGCAACAAATTTTTCACGGTGCGGGTGGGGGCGTTGGGGTGGGGGCGTAGGGTTTCGCCGCCTTGGCGTAGGCGCAGGGTTAAGGATTCGGCGTGATCCAAGGGAATGATGATGGGCTGTAGGTGCGACAGATTCGCATGGTGTTCGTCGAATTGTACGAATAAATTCGTACCCACGGTGTTGAAAATTAAGCGCGCATTCAGTGGCGGCCAGTCTAGTTCGCTTTCCCCTTGCCACGTCACGCTAAAATCTCGTTTAAAATCAGGCAGGGCGGGGAGGGCGTAGATGTTGCCTTGATAGCGGCGCACTTGCCAATCACCATATTCCACACACACCGCTGCATCTTGGCGCGCGGTCAAAAGTTGGTGCAGCATTTCGTCCAGTTGCACGCTTTGTGGCATGGGCGCGCCATGTAGCTCTAAAAAATAGCGCAACAGGTTTTTGGCACGGGTGGGACTGAGGGTTTGTAATCGCGTGATTGCCAACGTGGTACTGGTTTCCCCCGCATCCAGTTGCGCTAATTCGTCCAATAATTGATTGGCTTCGGCGAAATGTTGCGCGCTGCGGGCGAGGGTTTGGCGATAGGCGGGGAATTTTTCGGCCAAGCGCGGGGTGATGTGTTGCCGTAAAAAATTGCGCGGATAGTGATCGTCTTGGTTACTTTCATCTTCAATCCAGCGCAGTTGATGGGCGCGGGCATATTCCAAAATATCCGCGCGGGAAGTGGTCAGCAAGGGGCGAACAATCCGTCCCTTCTCCCTTCTCCCTTCGCTCTTCTCTCCCATGGCACTCGCCCCGCGCACACCCGCGCCGCGCAGTAATTGCAACAACACCGTTTCGGCTTGGTCGTCGGCATGATGCGCCAATGCCACAAAATCGCATTCATAACGTGCAAATGCCGCTCGCCGCAACTGCCGCGCTGCCGCTTCCACCCCGTGTTCTGCTCGCAACGGCGCAATATTCACCCGCTCAATATGCAGCTTCACGCCCAATGCCGCACAAAAATCCGCACAAAAATCCGCCCACGCATCGGCATTTGGACTGATGCCGTGATGAACATGCAGCGCGGATAATTGCCAATCAAAACGGGAGCTGAGTTGCTGCAAATGATGCAACAACACCACCGAATCCACCCCGCCGCTCAAACCGACGAGGAGGTGGGTGCAAGGCAGAAAATCAGGCAGATGAAGGCGCATAAGGAGAAGGAAAAATGCCGATTGGGGGTGAACCCATCAAAAATTTGAATCGCTAAATAATGGTATGCAGCCTTAAGTCTCACTAAATTGCCATTGAAAAATGCAGAAAGGGTTAAGCATTTTTGCTTAACCCTTTGATTGTTTGGTAGGCGGTATTGGATTCGAACCAACGACCCCTTGGATGTCGACCAAGTGCTCTAGCCAACTGAGCTAACCGCCTGTGAAGGCGCGCATTATAGTGGGAAACAGAAAATTTACAATGTTTTTTAAAGCGAACCAGACAGATTGCCTATCACATCCTTTTAGGTGATTCGAGCGTCGCCGCTAAAATTTGGCTTGGTAAGCCAAATGAGCGAGGGCTTATAGGGCATTTATCCGACGACATAAAGATAACAATTAACTTCATGCCCATGTGAAAATGCTGTTGTGGGGGGGTAAGCGAGGTGGCAGCGCGGCATGACTTGCGGGCAGCGCGGGGCGAAGTGGCAGCCTTGCGGTGGGTGGGCGGGGGAGGGGAGTTCGCCTGTTAATTGGATTAAGCCATCGCGTTCGCCTGATAGACGCGGGACGGCGGATAACAGGGCTTGGGTATAAGGATGGCGGGGGGCGCGCAAGATTTCTTCGACCGTGCCGCGTTCGACGATGCGCCCTAAATACATCACGCACACGTCATGCGCCAGATATTCCACCACCGCGATATTGTGGGTGATAAACAAATAGGCGAGGTCAAATTCTTGTTGTAACGATTTGAGTAAATTGAGAATTTGCGCTTGCACCGACACATCCAACGCGCTGGTGGGTTCATCGCAAATCAGCAATTGCGGCGACACCGCCAACGCCCGCGCAATGGCAATCCGCTGCCGTTGTCCACCTGAAAACTCATGCGGATATCGCCATTTGCTGGTGCGCGCCAACCCCACTTGGTCTAATAACAGGTCGATTTGCGCTTGTCGCCCATGACTCCCCTTGCTGTAACTCCCCTCGCCCACTTGTGGGAGAGGGGCTGGGGGGGAGGGCTGCGCGCCCCGTAAACCCAGCGTTTCTCCTCTCCCGCGAGCGGGAATCATCCCCTCCTCCAAAATCTCCGCAATCCGCATTTTGGGATTCAGCGAAGAGTATGGGTCTTGAAACACCATCTGCATGGCGGCACGATGTTTATGCGGCGTGTCGATCAGCTCTTGCCCCGCAAATTGCACACTGCCAGCCGTAGGGCGGATTAGTTGCAACAAGGCTTTGCCCAAGGTGGTTTTGCCACAGCCCGATTCGCCCACCAACGCCAAGGTGCGCGCAGGTGCGATCGCCAACGACACGCCATCCACCGCTTTGACCTGCCCCACCGTGCGCTGCAAAATACCCTTGCGTATGGGGAAGTGGACTTGCAAGTCTTTGACTGCTAGAAGAGAAGGGGTAAGGGAGAAGGGGGAAAGGGGCGGCAGCGTAACGGGGTTTTCCCTTCTCCCTTCCCGCTTCTCTCTTCCTGTCTCAACGTACAAATGGCAACGCACGCCCTGCCCTGCCCGCACTTCCGTCCACGCGGGCGATTCGCTTTTGCATAACGCCCACGCCTGATCGCAGCGCGGGGCGAAGCGGCAGCCTTGTGGAATACTGCCCAAGGGCGGCACCGCGCCCGCAATGGCGGATAAGGGTTGGTTGCGCCGCGTGGCATCGGGGACGGCGGCGAATAATTTTTGGGTATAAGGATGCAGCGGTTGGGCAAATAGCGTGGCACGATCCGCTTGCTCCACAATTTGCCCCGCGTACATCACCCCCACGCGATGCGCCATTTCCGCCACCACGCCTAAATCGTGGGTAATCAACAACATCGCCATGCGCGTGCGCGCTTGCGTATCGCGCAGCAATTGCAACACCTGCGCCTGTATGGTCACATCCAACGCCGTGGTCGGCTCATCGGCAATCAACACCTCAGGCTGCCCCGCCAACGCCATCGCAATCATCACCCGCTGCTTCATCCCCCCCGACATCTGAAACGGATACTCCCGCACCCGCCGTCCCGCATCAGGAATCCCCACTTGCGCCAATAACTCAATGCAACGAGATTCAATGTCGTTACTCCCCTCTCCCACTTGTGGGAGAGGGGTAGGGGGAGAGGGTGCATTTCTCCCCTCGCCCGCAAGCGGGGAGAGCGAAGCGAATTTGCTCCTTCCCCCTAGCAGAGGGGGAGAGCGAAGCGAGGGGGCAACGGGGATGGGGGTTGAATGGTTCGTTACAGGTGAGCGTTTCAACCCCCACCCTAACCCTCCCCCTGCTAGGGGATGTGGCAAGGTGCAAATACTTATGTCCTCTGGGAGAGGGGCAGGGGGAGAGGGCAAGGGCGAATGCAACCTCAACACCTCCGCCAACTGCGCCCCCACCGTCATCACAGGGTTCAAACTCAAACCAGGCTCTTGGAAAATCATCGCCAACTGCCCGCCCCGCACCCGTCGCATCTCCCGCTCAGGCAAACCCAACAAATCCACCGCCCCCAACGCCACTCGCCCGCCCGTATTCGCCACCCCATCAGGCAACAACCGCATCAACGACAACGCACTCATCGACTTCCCACACCCCGATTCCCCCAACAACGCAAACGTCTCCCCCGCCGCAATCTCAAACGAAACCCCATCCACAATCGCCACGCCTGATTGCAAAGACGTGGTTAAGCGATTGACGGAAAGTAGGCTGTGTGGATTTTTAGAGCAGGAAGGGGAGGGCATCGCGGGTGTAGGGATCAGGTCACAATAATGGGTGAGATTTTAGATGAAGATTGCGCGCAGTAAATGTTTTTCTGAGGAGGCTTGCTATGGTGAAAATTAAAGCGTCTAATCACGCCCGCACCATTTTTCTTGATGCGCAGCGAATCAATTGAGTCCGATAGTATTGATTTTGCATTATGAATTTCCCTCGTTATTGCCACAATTTTCGTCAAATGAGCATGGAACAATTAAAGCTGTACTTAGATGTCTTGGCAGGTGTGGCTAACGTGTTCGCCATAGCAGCATCGGCACTGGCTATTTATCTGTTTGTCACTAACAGAGGAAATATATCAGTGGCGTTTCAATTTTTACTGAACTACTCGTTTCAAACCACGCTTGCCGAGTTGAAAGAAAAGCTAGAGCGACTTAATGAGTACAACGCGAACGAACCAAGTCATTTAGAGCCAATAAAAAATATCCTTCATGAAGTTGCGGGACAAATTCGGGGCAATCCTCGCTTGCAAGCTGCGGAGCCGAAACTGGCTGCAAAGTTAGAGGCGTTTGCAAACTCTAAAAAACTTGCAGAGCCTTTAAAGCGTTCAATGGTTAGTGAAGTGAGAGAGACATTACGGAATATTCAAGTAAACAATATGGAATCAATCACAAGGAAACAACATGAGTAAGATTGTCCAAGCCATAAATGTAATGATAGCTAATCCTGAACTCATTACTAATGTACTTAGTGGAGATGGTGAGTTTTTCTTCTTATACAAAGGGAAGTACAAATGGGGAATTACTCAGAGAGAGCAAAAACTATTTCTTTGGTTCTACCCAGGTAAAGAGTCATTAGAGGAATTAGAATCTCTCAGCCACATGGGGGCTTGGGAGGGGGTTGATATGGTCAAATATGTTGATGCTGAAATTGGCACGAGGGAAGCAATAGCTTCATTTTCTGAGTTATACACTCTCATCAAAGAAAAACGTTATGGGGTTCAAGAGATGTTAGAGGACATCATTTCTGATGTTGATTTTTAGCCCGTTTGTTGGGCTTCGCTGACGCTCCACCCAACCTGCCGTCGCTCAACTAGCAAATCACAACTAGCAAATCACAACTAGCAAATCACAACTAGAGCAAATCAATAGGGTCAGACTCGATTGATTTTTGATTTGCACGCTTGTACACTGTCACTTCGCTTATCTTTAGGAGTCCATCATGGCTCGCCTACCCAGATTCGTCGTTCCCGAACAGCCGCAGCATGTCATTGTGCGGGGCAATAATCGCAGTGCCATTTTCTATACCGATGCGGACAAACAGTTTTATCTTGAAAAGCTGCGATTGGCCTGCCAGCAGCAGGGTTGTCAGCTTCACGCTTATGTCCTGATGACCAATCATGTCCATTTGCTGATTACGCCACTCGCGGCGGATAGTTTGGGTAAAACCATGCAAATGCTGGGGCGGTATTATGTGCAGCATTTCAATTATCACCACCAGCGCACAGGGACACTTTGGGAGGGGCGGTATAAGGCGACGTTGATTGATAGCGCGGCGTATTTGCTGACGTGCATGCGTTATATTGAGCAAAATCCCGTGCGGGCGGGGATGGTGGCGCACCCGTTTGACTATCCTTGGTCAAGCTACCATTACAATGCGTTAGGGCAGCCCGATGATTTAATCACGCCCTATATCGAGTATCTGCAATTGGGCAACTCCCCCGAAACGCGTCAGGCGGCGTATCGAAGTTTGTTTGCACAGGCGATGCCAAACGAGCATGTGGATGCCATCAGAACGGCGACCAATAAGGCGTGGGTGTTGGGCAATGATGATTTTAAACAACGCATTCAGCAACAAGTCGCAAGGCGAGTTGCACCCAATGCGCGAGGCGGAGATCGAAAATCCGAGCAATACAAAATCAATCGAGTCTGACCCCATTGATTTATTGATTTATTACATTGATTTTTAGTTTACAGGCGGGAATGTTATTGTTATGAAACCTCAGTCAGGTCGTGCTTCTTGGGTGACCAAGGTGGTATTGGTTGTATTCTCGGTGATCGCACTTTGGCTGCTGGTACAGAGGCAAAGTGGATTAAATCCGTCTCTTTCAGCAAGTAGCCCCGCACGCGTGAGCCAAGCGTCCAGTTTGCAAGCACAGTTCGAGCAAGTGCTTGCCAATTATCGCAAAATTATTGTGTTGTTGGCGCACGAGCAGGCTTTGTCTGCCCATGAACAAAACGAAGTCAACCAGATTGGGCAGCGTTTATTTCACGAGAATCTGGCGCAGATTGATACTGCATCCGACGACTTAGAAAAGTTAATTCGTTCCGCGCAGCCACAACGCTTCGACACGCTTGCCCTGCTCCTGGATTATGTGGAATCTGACGCAGGGATGTTTGACGCGGATAGGCTGGCGTTTCGCGAGTTGTTGCAAGCGATGCAAAGCGCGATTGCCAAAGAGGGTTCTTTGCCCGCCATCAAGCTGCATAAGCGCATTGGCGAGGATATGGATGCGTTAAATGAGATTGAACATCTCTATGAAAAAGAGATTAGCCAGATTTTTGGACGTTTCGAGCCGCGTGCGATTTTGCTTAAACGCGAGCGTTGGGATGACTATGTTGCACATTTGGAAAAAATCTATCCCCGCGCGCAGTTGCTCAAAGAAAACGGGGTCATCCTGCCTTACCCCACGCCCAAGTCTGGCACAACCGAAGCGGACACTGCCCAAAAGGCAGAATTGGACGGTTTTGAATTGCCTCCCAAAACGGTAGCACTCACCTTCGACGATGGTCCGCATCCTGTTTACAGCGCGGAAATCGAAGCCATCCTGAAGCAATATGAAGTGCCCGCCACTTTCTTTAACGTCGGGCGCAACCTTGGCACCATTACCACCGACGGTAAGGTTGCCGTATCGACGCGTGGCAATATCAGCCGCAAGTTGATGCAAGATGGTTTTGTGATCGGCAACCACAGCTTCACCCATGCCAAGCTTTCCAAGATGACGGGTGAGAGCTTGAAGGCGGAAATCAATCATACTGATTTGTTGCTCAAGGCGGTGGATATAAACCGCTCTATGCTATTCAGATTTCCTTATGGCGCAAGCAACCAAGAGGCGAACAAAATTTTGCAAGATGCCCACCTAAAGTCCGTGATGTGGAATATCGACTCACAGGACTGGGCTGATCCGCTGCCGAATTCCATCGTTGAACGGGTGTTGCAAGGTGTGCGCAAAGATGGACGTGGCATCATCCTATTCCACGATATTCACGAACGCACCGTGAAAGCCTTACCCTTGATACTGGATCGCTTAGTCGCGGAGGGGTATCAATTTGCGGGCTGGGATGGCAGTATTTTTCGTGCGAACAAAAGTGCGGCATCCGTCCCTGATAAGTCGCCTATCTCCAACCGTTATGGCAATTCTTGGGCGATTGTGATCGGTATCGACCAGTATGCCAAATGGCCTAAGCTAGAGTACGCCGCGCGCGACGCAAAAGCGTTGCGACAATCGCTGGTCGAGCGTTATGCTTTTGCCAACGACCATGTGTTTTCGCTTATTAACGGCGATGCCACCCGCAATAACATTCTCGCCCTTTTTCACGACAAATTGGCACATGGCGGCATCCAGAAAGATGACCGAATTTTTGTCTTTTTCGCAGGACACGGCGCGACCCGTAAACTGAGTTCTGGTCGCGATCTTGGTTATATCATTCCGTCCGACTCCGACCCCGCGCAGTTTGCAACCGATGCGATTCCCATGACCGAGATCCAGAACATTGCCGAAAATCTCAGTGCGAAACATGTGTTGTTTGTGATGGATGCTTGTTACAGTGGGCTAGGATTGACGCGTGGCGGGGGAACGGCTTCGTATCTGCGTGACAATGCTAAACGCATCGGACGACAGATGCTCACGGCGGGCGGTGCCGACCAGATGGTGGCAGATGGCGGGCCAGATGGACATTCGATTTTTACTTGGATGCTGTTGCAGGGGTTGGCGGGCAAAGGTGATCTGAACGGGGATGGGCTGATTACCGCAACCGAACTCGCCGCGTATATTGCCCCCGCAGTTGCCAGTGTTTCTCATCAAACGCCCGCTTTCGGGAGTTTGCCAGGATCACAAGGCGGCGAATTTGTATTTGAACTGCCTAACGAAACAGAGTTTCTGAACGAAGCATCGACTCAGTTAGCCAGTGACGCGATTGCGCTGAACAACAAGCTGGCGGCGGCGCAGCCCGTGGGAGCGACCACAGAAATGAGCGTCGCCCCGCGTAAACCCATTTTCTTGAAAGATCTGCAAGGGGCGGATCACAAAGTCGCATTGCCTAGTCCCGTTCCCCTTTCGGAAAAACAAATGGCGCAACATGCCAACGATAGAGGTTTGCAGTTATACAAGGAAAAAAATTATGCCGCAGCCGAGGCGGAATTTACCGAAGCACTCAAATTGCGCCCCGATTTTGGGCTGGCGGCGAATAATTTGGGCTTCGTGTTTTACAAGCAGGGCAAGTTCAAAGAAGCCGCCTTGTGGTTTGAAAACACAATCAAAATAGACCCATCGCGCGCAATTGCTTACCTCAACTTGGGCGATGCCTATGTGCAAGTCAAGGATAAAAACAGAGCAAAAGTCGCTTTCCAAACCTATCTGGCACTCATGCCCACGGGCAGTCGCGCGGCTTACGTGAAATTGGAACTGGAAAAATTGTGAACATCGGTGTGGTGCATTCACCCACCATTTGGCGCGTGCCTATCCGCCCATTCGGCTTCTATTGCATCGAATAGTTTTTCGGGTACAGTCAGTTTGAATTGTTTGCGGCGGTTGGCGTTAGCAGGAATCCAGTTGATTGATCCTGAAAACCTCATTTGATCGCGTTAAGACGCAAAGATGCCAATAAAAACAAAAAGATAGCGTTGATTTGTTTTTCACCCGTTCGGTGACTACCTGTACAATGCAACCTATTGATTTTTCTCCGCGTTCTCCGCGTCTTTCGCGTGAGACTGCTTTTTCTAGGTTGATACAAAGCATTTTTGCTTCAGCAAAAACCACAAAATCGAATATACCCGTCGCCTTTGAAGAATCCGTGTAACGCAACCCTCCCCCGTAGGTGCGAATTTATTCGCACGCTATTTGGGCAATGATTGATGAGGCTAAAACCGTGCGAATAAATTCGCACCTACGTCACGGGGTTTTCAAGTTGAATGGGTATAAACCCGCCCTTTCTTAAATCCCCTCACCCAATGTCACAAACTCCAACGCATTGTCATCTGGATCACGGCAAAACAAAGCGAGGCGACCTGATTGGCTGAGGGTGTAAGGAATCGCGGCGGTTTGCAGCTTGGCGATCAGTGCGTCTAAGTCCGCCACCGCAAACGCCACATGCCGATCCCGTCCCCCATGCGCGGGACGAACCAAGCCCGCTTCCACATTCGGCAACAACATCAAATGAAGCTGCTGCCCAGCCGCAAGCTCATACCACACGCCATCAAAGCGCATCGGTGGACGCTGCGGGTCAGGTTGCAAACCCAATAAATCCTGATAAAAAGTGCGTGAGCGGGCAAGGTCGGTGGTGATAAAGGTGACGTGGTGGAGGGCGAGGAGCATGGGCGCGTGAAAAAGGTGACGGGGTGCCAATATAGCCGAGATTTCAGGGGGGGTAGGGGTAATTAGGGATCCAGAAATTACAAAAGTACCACTTTAGGATGGATCGTTATATCCCACCAACTTAAAGCATTGGAGCGTTGCAGTCGCCGTTCAAGCTCTATTTTTTCGTTGCCACAAACTTTTACGC
>JBASWK010000148.1:0-2489 GCA_049276435.1 Gallionella sp.
GCACTATACGCTCCTACCTAGCCACCCTGCACAAACAAGGTGCAAATATCTTCGATGCGCTAATCCAAACCTTCCGTGAATCCCCGCCCCCACCCCGCTTTGCTTGAGAGGGGGCTGAGTAGTTACGACAAATTACTAAATGATGCTTACGAAGAAAAAACCCCAAACTTTGACGAGCATATAAATATTGCCGTGGTTGGTAAAGTGAGTGCGGGAAAAAGCTCCCTTCTTAACGCAATTTTTGGTCGTGAGCGTTCCGATCCCCTTGCTATAGTCGGTGCTCATTCTGGTGTCACGACAAAAGTGACCGCCTATAAACTGGATAAACATGTTTTGATTATGGATTGTCCAGGGCTTGATGATGTGCGAAAGGAAAATAGTGCTGCAACAAAGGAGTTCTTGGATTCAATCGACCTTGGACTATTTGTCGTTACTGGTTCTGCGGATGCCTCTCAAAAAGCGAATTATGATGATTTAAAGCGAACCGCCAAAAAAGTAATCGTGGTTTTAAACAAAATTGATGAGTGGGACAAACTTGAAGAATCAGCCTATGAGGCTGTTGTACAACAATGGAAATCCGTTCTTGGGGCTGAGAAAGTATTCGGCACCTGCACCCAAGGATACGATCCAAAAATGCGTAAAAACACGCCAATGGACATTAGAGGGATTGAAGAAGTAAAAGGGGAAATATTCGATTTTTTGGAACACGAAGGCAAAGCAATTCTTCTCGCCAGACACCTAAAGAACAAAGAGAAGTATGCAACAACCATTATCGTTGCTGCTCTTGTGGCCGTTGCCGCTGAAGCATTCATACCTGGAAGTGCTGCTTATATCACTGCGACTCAGGCGGTTGCAATCACATCACTTCACTATCTCTACAAAGGCGAAGTGTTGAGTAAATCATCCGCGCTTTCTTTGCTGCCGACATTTGCAGGGCAAAGTATTGGCATGACTGTTTTTCTCTGGGCAAAATCACTTCTGCCTCCAACTGGAGTTGTTGATGTAGCAGCGGCGGGCATTGCAGTGTTTATTACATTTGCCATGTTGGCTGCTGTGAAATGGGTTCTTGAGAATGGTTATGACTTGAAACAAGGAGATTTACTCAAAGACGCATTCAATCATTTCAAATCCGTTGGTAATGAACTCAAGAAAATATCTTTAGGCGACTTAAAAAACAAAGAGAATCTCGTCAATTTGGTGACGCGGCTGCTTTCTACTAAATGGAATCCACGTTAATCAGAAACCCTAGTATTTCAAAATAGTCGGCGGGTTGCTGCGCGAACCCGCCCTACGCCCTCACAGGCAAATCAAACCGCCGCATCCTACCCCCAAAAACCAAGCTGTCCCGCAGCGATGCTTTCCGCTTCATGTTTGCAAATAACTGCGTTCGCGGGCGAGTCATGCGTTGTAAACATTACCAATGCGCGGGTTTTCTCGCGGCTTTCTTTTTGGTGGGGACAACATCGGGGAGTTGTGCTTTGGCGAGTTCTTCATCGCGGATATAGTGCCGCGTCCAGTTTGCCAGTTGTGCCAATTCGGTATTGGTGCGGCGATGGCGGCTGCTAATCGGCTCGTTTAACGGAGCAACGATCCCAATGAGGCACGCAGGAAAATCAGCTTGAATTGCCTTCACCACTGGCACAAGGTCAGAATCATTTGAACAAATGACCACGACATCTGCCCTGCCTTGCGCCACATCCCGATAAACTGACAGCGCGATATTGACATCGGTTTGCTTTTCCTCAATACGCCACACGGCAAGGCGTTGATTTTTATCAGGCGGTTCACGGTACGCCATGAGGCGGGTGTGTTCTACCGCGTGATAACCGAGAATGATTTCTAATGCTTGGGGGTATTTGGCTTTCAAAGCGCGATGGTATTCATTTTGCGCCGTGACCGAATCCACGCCATGCGATGCAAATTTAGCCATTGCGGGGGCGGTGAAGTATTTGACGGCGGCGAGTGTGGCGGCGGGGAGTTGCGGTTTTAGAATCTGGTCACGGAACAGCGCAACCACATCCAGCCATTTAAAAGCCGTGCCACGCAATCGGCTGTAATAAAAATTATAGCCGTCGAGGTAAACCATGACGCGTTGAGTTTGCATCGTATCCTCTGCGTAGAAATGATAAAGCCGCCTTGCGGCGGCTTTATCGCCCCAGTTGGCTGCCAGATAACTGACTCCAATAGGGGAGAGTAGTGCGGCGATGGTATTTCTTGAGCGGGTATTTGTCAACTTTTGAGGCGGATTCGCCGCAAGGCATCCACCCACCAAACGGTAGTTTGCTGCGCGAAACCACCCTACGATACTTGCTGACTTGCTTGTTCTTACCTGCGTTGTATGCGGCTTGGTTTAGGGTGAAGGAAGGTAACTACTCAGCCCCCTCTCAAGCAAAGCGGGGTGGGGGCGGGGATTCACGGAAGGTTTGGATTAGCGCATCGAAGATATTTGCACCTTGTTTGTGCAGGGTGGCTAGGTAGGAGCGTATGGT
>JBASWK010000149.1:0-5471 GCA_049276435.1 Gallionella sp.
CTCAAACGCCCTCATCCCCAGCCCTTCTCCCGCTTGCGGGAGAAGGGAGATAGGCGTTAGCCACAAGCTCAACATTCCTTCGCAGGCGGAAGAAGGACTGGTGGGTTTTATTGGCTCTATGTGAATCATAGTGGGGCATCATGGCACAAATGAGCAATCTCCCTCCCCTTGAAAGGGAGGGGGGTCTTACTTCACCCACTGTAAATCACATAGAACCGTTTTGTTTTATTTCACGCCCATTTTGATTCGTTCGGCTTTAATCGCGGCGATAGCCTCTTCTACACTTTTCGCTTCTCGGTTTGGCGTTTGACGTTTGGCGTTATTGGTCATACTGGCAATGCTGACCAGCATTTTTGGATTCACTCGATAAGAAATCCGAATATAGTTCTCTATCATCCGCGCGCGGTATTCGCCCCACAGGGTCATGACATTGCCGCTCATCGTAAAATGGTCGAACACGAAAATCACATCAATTTTCCCTGGAAACCGACGGAGGTAATCATCGCATTGCCCAAAGCCTATCCGACAATCTTCTGGCGTTTCCATATGCCAGTAAGGGGTCGCGATCACCAGATCATTGTGTACGTCATACCTAAAATCAACTGTTCTTATCACTATCTGACCTCGTTTTGGATTTTGAAACAAAGGATGCTATTTCACGCCCGCATTCACTCTTTGTGCTTTAATCGCCTCAATCGCCTCTTCTACGCTGTCCGCCACCTCGTTAGACGCGTTGTGCTTGATTGCGCTGGCTTTAACGATGATGTTGACCAGACTTTTTGAATGCACCCGACGTGAAAAACGCGTATAGCTTGTCACCACCTTCGCACGGTATTCTCCCCATTCCGCAATGATGCCACTGGTTACGACAAAATCGTCCAACACAAAAATAATATCGACAGGGCGATAAAATTTCCCTAAGTAATCAGCATATTGGCGCGTCCACGCTTCACAGTCTTCCTTGGTTTCTATTTTCCAATTGGGTGTGGCGATGACAATATCGTTTTCCACATCATGCCTAAAATCTATTGTTCCTATCACGATATTCTCTCGTTTAATTGATGCTCATATTTAAAAGTCACTGAAAACAGGGGCGAATCGTGACTGGATGTCCGTTGACCCTGTCAGATTGAATGGCGGCAATAGCCTGTTCGATACTTTCCGCTTCACTACTCGGATTTTTATATTTAAGCGCACTGATTAAACTGGCAATGTTGACGATGGGGTCGGGATGAACCAAATAATAGAACCTAGCATAGTGTGCGAGTAGCTTGGCTCTGTACTCTCCCCACGCGGTTATGATTTGACTGTTAATCCTAAAATCATGCAATACAAAAATTATATCCATAGGGCGATCAAAGCGATGACTAAAATACGCTACATATTGATCAAGCCATAATTCGCAATCCTCTTGCGAGTCTATTCTCCAGTGTGGGGTGGCGATGACAATATCGTTTACCGTGTCATACTGAAAATATATGGTTCCTTTCATGCGCATCCCCGTTTATGCTGATTGTCTGATACGCGTAACTGCTATTGAATGCCCGCCTTTATTCTATCCGCTTTAATCGCCGTAATCGCCTCTTCAATACTCCCTTTTTCTGGATTAGGTGTTTTGGATTTCAGCATACTGAGCGTTGCGGCGATACTGAGTAGCGTTTGAGGTTTCACGCGATAGGAAAACCTAACGAGGTTTTCGTGAAACAGCATGGCTCGGTATTCCCCCCATAGCGTCATAATTTGACCGTCGATACTCAAATCACCCAATGCAAAAATCACATCAACTTGTCGACCAAAGCGTTGAAAGTAATTTAAATATTGATTGAACCATGATTGACAATCCGCTTCGGTTTCGATTTTTCCGTGCGGCGAGGCAATGATAATTTTGTCATGCTCGTCATATTTAAAATCTATCGTGACCGTCATGGTTTTTTGCCTCCTGTGAACGTGTTGCGCTAGGCAGATGCCGCCACTTCCAGTCTTGCTGCTTTAATCCCTTCAATGGCACCCTCAATACTGTCCGCATCTTGGCTGATGGCGTTATATCTAAACGAACTGGCTTTCACCATGATATTCACCAAGCTGTTTGAATTTACCCGATAAGAGATTCGAATATAGCTTTTCATCACCCTAACCCGATATTCGCTCCACACCGTCACAATCTGACTGGCAACGACAAAGTCATCCAATACAAAGATTGCATCGACTTTTCGATGAAATAAACCAAAATAATCAACATATTGCTTAAACCAAGCGTCACAATCTGCCTGTGTTTCTATTTTCCAGTGTGGTGTGACGATCACCACGTCGTTTTCTTCGTCATATTGAAACTGTATGGTTCCTGTCATTGTGTATCGACTCCTAAATAAGCTGTATGCTAGGTTGCGCTATGCGCACCGTGGTGCATAAAATGCACCCTACATCATGATTGCCGCATTGAAAATTAAGAAAATTTATACAATACCTGCCGCAAGCCTCGCGGCTTTAATGCCCTCAATCGCACCTTCGATACTGTCCGCATCTTGACTCGCGGCGTTGTATTTCAATGAATCGCTTTTAACAATAATTTTGACCAGTGAGTTGAAATGTACCCGCCAGGAAAAACGATAATAGTTTTTGACCAAGTTTGTTCGATACTCTCCCCACACACCGACAATTTTGCTGCTCACGACCAAATCATACAGCACAGAAATAGAATCCATTTTGCGACCAAAGGGTTTGAGGTAGTCCGTATATTCCTTGAACCATGCCTCGCAATCTTCTTCTGTTTCTACTCTCCAATGGGAGATGTTAATGACCACATCATTTTCCGCATCATATTGAAATTCTACCGTTCCAGCCATGGCGTGTTTACTCCTGAAATTAAACCGATTTATTGAATGCCTGCTTGGGCTCTCGCCGCTTTAATCCCTGCAATCGCCCCTTCAACACTGTCCGCATCTTGACTCGCGGCGTTGTATTTCAACGAGCCGCTTTTAATAATAATTTTGATGAGCGCGTTCAAATGTACTCGGTAGGCAAATCGAATATATTCTTTCACTAAGTCCGTGCGGTATTCTCCCCACACATTGATAATTTGACTTGCCACGGCAAAATCATCCAGCACAAAAACCATATCGACTTTGCGACCAAAGGGTCTGAGGTAATCCATATATTGCTTGAACCACACTTCGCAATCTGCTGGGGTTTCTATTTTCCAATTGGGTATGGCAATCACCACATCATGTTCTGCGTTGTATTGAAACTGTACCGTTCCCGTGACGGCATTGGTCCCGACAGATTGCAAGCCCATTTCAAGCCGCGAAGCCGTAATTCGAGTAATTGCCTCCTCAATACTGTCCGCATCTTGGCTAATGACATTCGATTCGCGTGAGCTGTTGGCAAGCAGCAGATTGAGGAGGCGATTGGAATGCACCCGATAGGGCAGCCGAACATGGTTTTTTAACAAATTAATGCGGTATTCCGCCCATACGCTGATGATGTTACTGGCAACAATAAAATTATCCAGCACAAAAATCATATCGACTTTGCGACAAAATGGGGTCAGGTAATCCATATATTGCTTAAACCACACATCACAATCTTCTTTGGATTCTATCTTCCAATGGGGCGTGGCAATCACCACATCTTGTTTCCAATCATATTGAAACTGCATTGTTCCTATCACGACAATATCCTTTACCTAAAAAATCCCCTCGCACCGATGGCATCAGGTCACCGCATTAAAATTCTGCTGCGGCAAACCCTGTACGCATTAGCTAATGCAGGAGAAATGATTGACATAAATACTTAGATAGCGAAGGATACTACACAAACTGATGGCATTAGGCAATAACCTCGTAGTGAGGATGGCAGAGGTAGGTGCGGCTTTTGCCGTCACCTGACAATGCTGAACGCTGTCGGGTTACGCGATGGTGCTGCTAACCCGACCTACAGATCATTTTGTTTTTAAAGTGAAAATTTAATTTTTCTTGTTTTTTAAGGACTTAAAAGAGGTGTAGATGGCGATGGCTCACAGCGTTAGGCTTTGCACGGTGATATTCAGGTTTTGTGCGGCGGCGATAATGGATTGCGTGACGATGGCGGCGGCATCATTGTTGGCATTGACGGGCTGCTCTACCAAGATCGCTGTGGCGAAGGTGCGTATCGCGTCTAAATGGCTATCTTTATCTCGCAGCAAAGCGGGTGGGGCAATCACTTGAAAATACAATAATCTGCCGCGCAACGAGACCGCAAGCAAATAAAACTTATCTTTATCTTCAAAGAGTTGCGGGTCGTGTACGCTGAAAAATTGTGTATCACATTCACCTGATACGGGTTGATAGGTGGCAAATTGCTTAGCGATATGCTCCATCAAGGTCTGCGCGCCATTGAGTTGTGGTGCGAGGGTGATGTGATATTGCCCCACCCGTTGTATTACCAGCGGATGCTCCAACACGGGCGGCTTCACATGGCGCAAGGTCAACACCACCAAAATGGTCAGTATCGTGAGTACGGTGAGTTCGATCATTTTGGGTTCCTTTGAGAATTCAAGCCATTTTATCCTAAAAACCGCAGTTAACCGCTCGCGTGAGCGGAATTTTGGATCAATTTTGGTTTTTTTGGGGGGTCGAGACTGGCAAGAAGTTGTTTTAAATGGTTGCAAATCGCCCCCCAAACGGTGGTGGGTTTTAACTGCTCAGTGGCAAGTTGGAACCATTCTTGAAGCATGGCGGAAACACGGGTTAACGCTGCCCGCGCCTTGGCGAAATCAGCGTGTAATCCTGTCAAAGTGAGGGTGGTTTGACCCGAATGTTCTGTTTTTCGCCCCACCGAGGTCAAGAGCCATGGACGGCTGGTGATCGCTTCAAGTCGGGCACTTGGATTCGCTAAACGGACAAAGATACTCCACCAGTTGTAAATCAACGCCACCGCGCGTGCCGCAAGCTGACAGCGATGCAGGTCGTGAGTGACAAATCCTCCCCAGCCCCAATACTGCTACCGCAAACCTAATTGATATTAAGATACAACAAGATAACCAACGATGAGGGTTAAGCGCCCTTTAATAATTGGGTAGAATGGGGAGTCATCACACCCACCATTTATCCGACCAGGAGCTTAACCTTGCCACATGCTATAAGAAACTGTGTTAACCAGCAAATCGACCGTTTCAGAAAATCGTTTTTGCAGTACCAGGATTTACCGTTCAATGACTATTTTCCCGCCACCGTCATTGCTGACATAATCAAGCACACCCCGCACCAACGGACTTCGGTGTTCACACCCTTGATTACGCTCAAAGCCTTCATTTTTCAGGTGTTGAGCGATGATGGTTCCTGCAAGCATGCGGTTGCAGGCGTGCTGACTGACCGTCTCGGCGATGGGAAAGCAGCCAATACGGTCAACACTGGGCCATACTGCAAAGCACGGAAACGTTTGCCGTCGAAACAACTGACCGAAGCCGTCACAAACGTTGGTTCGCGCCTCCATCA
>JBASWK010000150.1:0-29998 GCA_049276435.1 Gallionella sp.
AGCTACGAATAAGCTCGTCCTTTTCGGCATGGCTGAGTAAATTGAGGTCGGGTATTGAAGTCATGTGGCAAACTGTACGTGATTTGCGCGATTAAAGCAAAGGGGGAGCTGAGTAGTTACAAAAAAATTTCGTTATTCCAAAAGCGCAACACCCGCCAACCTTGTGCCGCCAACCACTGGGTGCGAACGTCATCTTTTTCCGTATTTTCAATATGTTGGCTGCCGTCCAATTCAACCGCAATACGTTTTTCCAAGCACGCAAAATCTAAAATATATCTGCCTACGGGGTGTTGCCGTCTAAACTTTATCCCGCGTATTTGACGCATCCGCAAGTGTCGCCACAAGCACTGCTCGGCATCGGTCATTTCATGCCGCAATTGCCGCGAAAAGGCTTTGCTGCTGGGGCGAATTCTTTGCATGGCTTGCGTCTAAAAATCAAATTATTGGGCAATTGGGGAGTATCACCTATTGAGCATTTCAACCCCCACCCTAACCCTCCCCCTGCTAGGGGGAGGGAATGGATTGGCGGATTACAGTTTGTCTAGCATATTCAACACGCTTTTGCGGTCTTCTTCGTTTTTTATCAATGCGGATAAGCTGCGGCGCATGGCTTCGGCTTTGTTTGCCAACGGGTTGGCGACATTGGGGTAAATGCTTTGCAAGGTGATGATCCAGTTCAATAATTCTGCGGTGGCGGGGGCTTTGTGCAAATTGCTGTTGCGCAGGGTTTGGAAAATGCTTAACGCGCTGCCGATAAATTCGCTGCCAACCGTTAAATCTGCCACGCGGCTGGCGATGATTTTTTCTAGACGTTCTTTGTCGGGGAAAGGCAGGTGGTAATACACGCAGCGGCGCAAAAACGCGGCGGGCAAATGTTTTTCGGAATTGCTGGTCAGCACCAGCACGGGGCGCAACTCAGCTTGGACTTTGGCGTTATCGAGTTCGGGGATGCGGAAATACATCCCTTCGATTTCGTTCAAAATGTCGTTGGGGAAATCGCGCTGGGCTTTGTCGATTTCGTCGATTAACACCACCGAGCGCGTGGGCTGGTCGTGTTTGACAAAATCGTCGTTGACCAGATGTTGAATTTTGTCGTAAGGATTCGCCCGCAAAATCGCCGCGCCCAAGGCGTTGTAGGTCAAATAATCGCGACTTTCTTGCGAGCCTGTTTTGGTTTGCGCGGCTTGGAAATGGCGTAAATGGTCGTAAAAATAAAACAAATCTTTAGCGGTGCTGTTGGATTTGGTCTCAAATTTCAACGGCTCAGACAAGCCCAAATAATGCGCCAAGTGATACGCCAACTGGGTTTTACCCGTCCCCGCTTCGCCCGTCACCAGCAACGGCTGCCCCAATAACAACGCCACATTGATCGCATCCACCAAGCCTTGGTCAGGCAAATACTGCGTGGGGCGGGCTTGGTGAGACGACGCGGGCAAGACCACAGGCGCAGTTAAAGGCGTGGCGGGGGAGTAGTAGGGGTAGGTCATGTTTGTTTCCTTGATTGAGGGTTGCTCAAATGGTTGTAGATGAAGTAGCTCATTTTGGATAGTGTTATTTCTGCTTGCTGCGCATAGCATTTTCCAACTTCATCTTTTAATTCGTGGTGTATGCCGATGCCAAATTTTTCTAGGATTTGAAAATCTGAAGCCCATTCATCAATATCTTCTTGCGAAATCCCCCCAACTTCAGGCAATACGACCCCATGCAATCCCAATTGCTCAAAATCTAAATTGGCGAGTGTTTCTTTGATCGTCACATTCGGGTCTTTTTTGCCACGAACACGATCAAGCCAAGTCATTTTGTAAGGTTCAAGGTGGATAAACAGGCAAATCAAAATGGGATAGTCTTGTTGAGGGTCGGCTTGCCATTGCTGCCAAAATGCCAGAAAACCATGAATTAAATTGTCAGACTGATAGCCGACATAGTCACTCGTGGACAAAGCGGTGTCTATCACAACGGGAGCTTCATAGTTGTAAATGCGTTTGCTCACGGATTTTTCATTCTTGGACTCAAATTTCTCTTGCAATTCTGCTTTGAGTCCGTTGTGTAAATCGGTTGTGTTTTGAGGTTTTTTCTTTCCTATGGGTTTATGCACCGCATCTTTATAAAAAACGCCATATGGATGATCATCGCTAATGGCGGGTTGAATTGTGCTAACAAAGATGTCTTTGCCGCAGTTTTCTTTCTCTCCAAATACGATACAAACCAAGGGGACTTTGAAATCCTGATGTTTTTGGATGGCTTGCCGTAGCAATCTACGATGCTCTTTGCGATCTAAAAAATGGGTTAGCTCTCCTGACACGGGCTGAGAATATGCGTTGGCTGATTGACTAACGTCTGAGGCAAGCGGGGAGTTGCTTGCGGGATAATGGTGGTGGTGAATCTCCGTTTTATCATGCCCAACCACATCCCCCTGCGGTTGATTGATATTACCCTTCGCCTTGTTTAATGTGGCATTGCCATGTACATCGCCGATATTGGTTTCGTCTCCGCTCACAAAACCACCCCAAACAACGCAGCAAGGGGAGCGATGACGGGGGCGAGTTTTAGACTGATGTCAGCGGCTTTTTCGCCAAAATTTTTAGCTTGGTCGAGCAGTTTGCTGGTGGTGCTTAGGCAATCGCTGACGCTGCGGGTGTGTTGCGGGGTGGCGGCTTGGGCGGGTGGGAGGGCGGCGGATTGTTCGGTTAATGACTTTAGTGATTTTATTTGGTTTAATAATTCAATAGACAATTCATCTTTGGTATCATCATGTTGCGCATCGCTGGCGGCGACTTCTCTTTGCACCGTGCGCAACTGAACGCGCAAATTGTCCAATGCGGCGAGAAATTGCGCTTTGTCCGTGTCCTGTTGAAAGCCGTGAAAGGTGTTACCTTGCACCATGTCCCGTCCCGCTTGGTTAAGATTGCCGCCCGCTTCGTTGATGGTCACATTGCCGCCGACCTTGCCGATTGTGTATTTTCCCATGTTGTTTTCCCCTGTGCGCTGGGCGTGTATTTTGGAGGATTACGTCGTGGGGTGCAATCGTTATTGTGCTTAGATATACCTTGCCACGTCACAATTTAGCAATTTATTCATCGTCTCGCGGGCGCGCTGCGGCGTTGCAAATTGCTGGTGTGAAGCGACCACACGGCGCAATCGGCGCCTTGCATCGCATCCTGCAAGACGCGCCTAAATCGCTAAACCGTAACGCGGCAAGGTATGGTGATTCTCATTTGGACTAAACAGCAGGAGTTTTGAGGGTGGGATTCTATGAGTACGCATAAATTTGTACCCACGGGTTAACGAGGTCATACGAGGGATTTTTTGATCTGTATTGCTGTGACCAAATTTCCCCATTCAACCTGCTGTTTATCTGGGATAATCTCGCCCGTCATTTATCTGTCATTTTCTGGAGTTTTTATGTCAGGCAATTTATTTATTATCAGCGCGCCTTCAGGGGCGGGGAAAACCAGTTTGGTACACGCTTTATTGGAGATCAATTCGCATATTGATTTGTCGGTTTCTTACACCACGCGTGCGCCACGGGCGGGGGAGCATGATGGACGGGATTACCATTTTGTCAGTCGTGATACATTTATCGAGATGTTAAATCATGGCGATTTCTTGGAAAGTGCCGAGGTGTATGGCAATTTTTACGGCACGTCGCAAGCGTGGATTTCTAATGAACGTTCCCGTGGACGGGATATTTTGCTAGAAATTGACTGGCAGGGTGCGGCGCAAATACGCGCTTTATTCCCAGACGCGATCAGTATTTTCATTTTACCGCCGTCCTTAGCGGCACTGGAACAACGCTTGGTCGGGCGTGGCAAAGATGATGCGGACATCATTGCGCGCCGTATGGCAGCTGCACGTGAAGATGTCGCGCATGTGGCGGAATTCGATTATGTTATTATTAACGACAATCTGAATGACGCGCTACGCGAATTGAACGCTGTGGTACTCTCTGCTAGAGTGCAAAGTGCGGTGCAATTGGCACGTCATCAAATTTTAATCAACCAGTTACAACAATCGGAATAACATCATGGCTCGTATCACCGTTGAAGAATGCTTACCTTTCATCCCTAATCGTTTTGAACTCACCCTCACCGCCGCTTACCGTGCTCGCCAATTGGCAAACGGCGCGACCCACCTGACCGACGAAATCAGCAAAGACAAACCGACTGTGGTGGCACTGCGCGAAATCAGCGAAGGCAAAGTGGGTAAAGAAATCCTGAATCGCGGCCACGCATAATTCCGTTTCTATTCATATAACAATCATGACCTAGGGTGCATTCCATGCACCCTAGGTATTTTCAACTTCACTTTTGATTTTGAAATGGAATAAGGCATCGTCTGGCGCATGGTAGGACACACAAAAAATATGACCGACATTGTCGCAGCAGCGCAGCTGATTGAAGAAGTTTCGACTTATCTGAAACCGCAAGATATTGAGCTGGTTCGGCAGGCGATTGACTTTAGTCGTGCCGCACATGTGGGACAAACTCGTAAATCGGGCGAATCTTACGTCACGCACCCAATCGCGGTTGCGCGCATCCTCACGCCTTTTCGTTTGGATGTGCAAACCATCGTCGCCGCTTTGCTGCATGATGTGGTGGAAGACACCGACATTACCAGTGCCGAAATTAGCACTCAATTTGGCGAGTGTGTCGCCACCTTGGTCGAGGGGCTCAGTAAGCTAGATAAAGTGTCTTTTGAGACGCGGGAAGACGCGCAAGCTGAAAACTTCCGCAAAATGTTAATGTCGATGGCACAAGATGTGCGTGTTGTACTCATCAAATTAGCGGATCGTTTGCATAATATGCGCACCTTGGGTTCGATGTCCGATGATTCGCGTGAACGTATCGCACAAGAAACCCTGCAAATTTATGCCCAAATTGCCTATCGCATGGGGTTGCACGACATTTATCAGGAATTGCAAGATTTAAGCTTTAAAAATCTACATCCTCAGGAATACCGTGTATTGGCAGATGCCCTTGCCATTACGCGCGGTAAACGCCGTGTTGTGCTGGATGAAGTCAAGAAGAAGCTAGAAGATAAGCTCAAAAAGCATCACATTGATGCCAATGTGACAGGTCGGCAAAAAAGCTTTTTTAGTATTTACCAGAAGATGCAGGAGAAGTCCTTGGCGTTTAACGAGGTTTTCGATGTTTTTGCGTTTCGTGTACTGGTAAACACCTTGCCCGATTGCTATCTTAGTTTAGGCGCGCTGCACAGCCTGTACAAACCCATGCCAGGCAAGTTTAAGGATTACATCGCCATTCCAAAAGAAAATGGCTATCAGTCGCTGCACAGCACTTTGATGGTGCCGCCTGAGAAAATCAGCAAAAATCATCCTACTTACAATGCAGATGCGGTGAGTCCTTCTGAAACGCCCATCGAAATACAAATTAGAACGCACGAAATGCACAAAATTTGCGATGTGGGCGTGGCATCTCATTGGCTGTATAAAAGCGGCGATAGTACGATTCGTGAATTCCATCAAAATACACACAAATGGTTGCAAGAGTTGTTGGATAGACTCAACCGCAGCGGTGATTCTTCGGTGTTGATGGATAATTTGCGGGTGGATTTATTCCCTGGTGAAGTGTATGTCTTTACCCATACGGGTAAAATCCGCTCTCTACCGCGCGATGCCACCGCCGTGGATTTTGCGTACAACCTACACGAAAAAATTGGCAATCATTGCGTCGGGGCTAAAGTCAACCATATTGAAGTGCCGCTCAATACCATTTTGTTCAATGGTGATCGCGTCGAAATTCTGCTCGATAACACCGCTGAGCCGAGTCTTGCTTGGTTGGATTTTGTCACCACCGCGCGCGCGCGCAGCTATATCAGCCATTTCTTTAAAACCAAGTACCACGATGACATGGTGAAAAGAGGAACCCGTCTGCTCGAACAAACGTGTCTCGCCATCAATATCGTGCTACCCGACATCACGGAAGCGCAGTGGCAAAAGCTGCTCAAAGACACCAAGGTTAAAACACGAGAAGACATATTGGCGGATATTGGAATCGGTGATCGTCACGCGGTATTGGTGGCGCGTAGATTGGCACAGGCATCAGATGCTAACCTAGGTGATGTGGCACAAAAGCTTCCTGTCATTGCCATCAAAGGGACAGAAGGGGGAGCGATACGCTTCGCGACTTGTTGCAACCCTATCCCTGGTGACCCGATTGTCGGCGAGTTCCAACGTCGCAAAGGGTTGCTGGTACACACGCAAGATTGCCCTAGTTTGCAACGAGGCTACAGCGTACCGAGTGCCTTGAACTTGGAATGGGATCACAACATTAAGCGTCTATTCCCCGTGAATTTCAGCATACAAGCGCACAATCAGCCTGGGGTGCTGGCAAAAGTCTCAGCGGCAATTGGTGATGCGGGTTTTAATATCGAAAATCTCAATATGGATAACGAAGGTAAGTATGCGTGGCTGCATTTCACCTTAAAAGTGCACAATACACAGCAACTTGCCACCATCAAGGAAAATATCCGCAAATACCCTGAAATTATTGCAGTAATACGAGAGAAAGAAAGCCCTGCTAAGTAACCAAACAGCCCACGAACGCAGTGAGCTTTTTGGTTAAGGTGTTGAGTACAAATTGAGTTATTAGTCGTTAGTTGGTAAGGTGTAAATCTGAGTATATCTAGCTGAATATATTGCAAGCAATGGTGGATGCGCTGCGCTTGATCCACGCCACCAACTACCAACTACCAACTACCAACTACCAACTACCAACTACCAACTACCAACTACCAACTACCAACTACCAACTACCAACTACCAACTACCAACTACCAACTACCAACTACCAACTAACGACTAACGACTAACGACTAACGACTAACGACTAACGACTAACGACTAACGACTAACGACTAACAGCTTATTGTCGCTATTCTGCGCTCATCCACCCTTTTAACACATCTATTTGTCGGTATTGTGTCAGATCAATATGTAGTGGGGTGATTGACACGGCGTTTGCTGCAAGCGCGTGAAAGTCTGTCCCAACCCCTGCATCTTGTGCCTTACCCGCTGCCCCCACCCAATACACGGTTTCACCTTGTGGATTGCTGGCTTTAATCACGGGTTCAGCTTTATGGCGTTTACCTAAGCGCGTCACCTGCATGCCTTGCAGTTCTGCATAAGGCACATCAGGTACATTGACATTCAACAGCCATGGTTCTGTATGGGTTTGCGCCGCAAAGCGTTGTACCAACTCCACCGCCACTTGGGCAGCTGTTTCATAATGTGTCAGATTTTTACCGACCAAAGACAGCGCGATCGCGGGAATTCCCAATAATAAGCCTTCTGTTGCTGCTGCAACCGTGCCTGAATAAATGGTGTCATCCCCCATATTCGCCCCTGCATTGATGCCCGATACCACCATATCAGGTTGATATGCCAGCATCCCTGTGACGGCGAGATGCACGCAATCGGTCGGTGTGCCATTGACGTAATAAAACCCGCTCGCCGCTTGGCGCAATTTAAGCGGTCGGTCCAAGGTCAATGAATTACTCGCGCCGCTGCGATCGCGCTCAGGAGCAACCACCACCACTTCTGCCACCGTACTTAAATGTGCCGCGAGGCAGGCTAATCCAGGGGCAAAATAGCCGTCGTCATTGCTGATTAAAATACGCATGTGGATAGTCCTTGAGTGATTAACGGGGCGCAATTAAAAAAACCAGCCTAGGCTGGTTTTTTTAATTGCGTTGAACAATGTTTTATTTATTGCTCGCAAACAACTGTGTCAACATCCATCCAGAAAATGCAATAGCCATCGCCATCGTACCAATAGCGCAAATCGTAGCGATAATACCCATTTTTTTCTCCTCCCAAGAGATTACATTGAACATAACAACTTAAAAACAACTAGGCATGAATCGTAGCATAAATTTTTACCCCTAGAAGGTTTTTTCATCGCTTTTTACACAAAATATCCCATTCAATCCCCAGTAAAATGTTCTGTTATTAAATCATTAGCACACTGACTTAGTAGGATATATTCGAGAATTACCGCCAAATTTCGGTTAAACTGCGCGCCTTTGTTTGATTGAGAGCTAGGCTATGTCTGGAAATACTTTTGGCACGTTGTTTACCGTCACCTCATTTGGGGAGTCGCATGGGGCAGCGATTGGCTGCGTGGTGGATGGTTGTCCGCCGAATTTGGCGTTGTGCGCAGCCGATATTCAAACTGAATTGGACAGGCGAAAACCTGGCACCTCGCGCCATGTTACCCAACGTCGGGAGTCGGATACGGTGGAAATTTTGTCGGGGGTATTTGAAGGCAAAACCACGGGGACACCGATTGCGCTGTTGATTCGCAACGAAGACCAGCGCAGCAAGGATTACGGCAATATCGCTGAGACTTTTCGCCCAGGGCACGCTGATTACACTTACACCCAAAAATACGGCGTGCGCGATCATCGCGGTGGCGGGCGGTCGTCAGCGCGGGAAACGGCAGTGCGCGTGGCGGCGGGGGCGATTGCTAAAAAATGGTTAAATGAACGCTACGGTGTGGTTATACGCGGCTATTTGTCGCAATTAGGCGACATCACACTGCCGTTCCAAAGCTGGGAGGACGTGAACAATAATCCATTTTTCTCCGCCAATGCCGACAAGATAGCCGAATTAGAAAGCTATATGGACGCATTACGCAAATCAGGCGATTCCATCGGCGCGAAGCTGACCGTGGTGGCAGAAAACGTGCCTGTTGGTTGGGGCGAACCCGTGTATGACCGTTTGGATGCCGAAATCGCCTACGCGCTGATGGGTATTAACGCCGCCAAGGGCGTGGAAATCGGTGCGGGTTTTGGTTGCGTGACCCAACGCGGCAGCGAACATGGCGACGAAATGACCCCCAACGGCTTTTTATCTAACCACGCAGGCGGGATTTTGGGCGGGATTTCCACAGGGCAATCCATCGTGGCGCATGTCGCCATCAAACCCACCTCTAGCATCCGCATCCTACGCCAGTCGATTAACCGATCAGGTGAAGCCGTGATGGTCTCCACCGAAGGCAGGCACGATCCCTGCGTCGCCATCCGTGCCACCCCGATTGCCGAAGCCATGTTAGCGTTAGTGCTAATTGATCATGCCCTGCGGCATCGGGCGCAAAATGCAGATGTGGTGTGCGGAACACCGAAAATTTAGAGGGCGTGATCTAGCCATAATCAGCACCTGAACCTAAATTTTTGGGTATTTTAGCTGTTAGTCGTTAGTCGCTAGTTAATGCAGGGAAGCTGCTCGCTACTATATTTTTTACAATACATTCAAGTAGATGAGAAAATACTTTCACTCCAGCAACTAAAAACTAACGACTAGCGACTAACAACTCAATACCCAAATTATTTGTATGCAAGACCTTCGTATCTTTAAAACGGCTAGTCGTGCGTTGGCAGCGTGGATGCGCGCCGCCCAGCGCGAAAATAAGCCGTGTTGTCGTAATAAGCGGAATTTTCGTTGTCAGCCGTCCAGCTAGGTACACCCAATAGCGGCACGGGAGATAAGTCGCGGGTATGACGGCAGTGTTCGGGGGCAGCCAGATGTTTGGCAAGCAACGTATCCAGATGGGCTAAACGCTTAACCTGCGACCAGCCAAAGAAAGCAGGTTCCACCGCCAGCAGCAGCCCCTGCCCCGTCATGCCGACATAAGGTTGCAACGCCTTCTCGTACAGACCGTGACCGAAAATATAGAAATCCATCTCTTGTTGCGCGGAGTGTGGTCTCATCTGCTCGCGGTGCTGCCAAAACAGCTCTTTCCATTTGAAGTCGCGCAGCAGTCCCGCCAGTTCATTGCCTGATTGATGGTCGGCGTAAGGCACGATCACGCCCGATTCATCCAGCAAAGTGTTCACATCGCGCACCGCGCCGCGCTGACTACTAGAATCCGCCGCTTGTATCAAAGCTTGATAATGTCGCGCATTGATTGCCGCCTTGGTCAAGGGATACGCCAGCCACACCAGCGCATTAAGCAGATCATGCCAATTATCCGAACGCGTCGGCACTTCGCCCTGCAAATAACAGCGCGGCTCATATTGCCGCTCGAACGGCAACCTGCCGCACTCCTGCGGGACAAAGCGTATTTTCGCGCCACTTTGAGCTTCGATAGCAGGCTGCCGCGCCGCCAGCAGTGCGTTGTAATCCGCCAACGTAGGAAAACCCGCGACGTGAAAGTCGGCGAGTACAGGATGTAGCGGGGCGAACAAAGGGGATTGCAGCAATGCCGCGCGGTTCCATGTGGGAGTTGGTTTCATCCGCGCAGTTTAACCGAACTTTTGAGGCAGTAAAAATCACGAGGGGAATGGGCAGCAATGCTCAATTCAAAACGCCTTATCGTGGTTGGTATGACGAGCGTGAAATTGGGGATAAATCCCAATGTACGCGATGGTGTGGATGCGAACACCAAACCGTAGCCCGTATGCAATACGGGATTTATGTGAGGACGGTGGGATTCCCGTATTGCATACGGGCTACGTCTCATCGTAGGTGCGAATTCATTCGCACGCTTTTCTCGGTATTTTCCAAACCCGTGCGAATAAATTCGAAAGTCAATGGGGGGCAGACTTTCATGGCACTCTGTTTGAAAATATCATATATAAATCAAAATGATAAACTCGATAATACCTACGCCAGGCAAAAAGACTATGACGCAGGAGCGCACAAATTGCGCAATTAAACTGCCGAGAAAAATATCGCGCAATAAATTGTGTTTCTACAAACCTTATGGTTCTCAATAAACCTAGCTGAAATCCCTAATCTAAATTAGAGTATATTCTGTACTATACTGATTTAAAATGAGTATTCCTTGATCGAGTGCCATGAGAGTCTGATCTTATTGATTCACATCCACGATAATTTATAATCAGGCACTTATACTTCCGCCGTCAGCGTTCGGGCAGGTTTTTGCTCTGTCGGGCGATATACGTATGAATTCATACTTATATCATTGCAATGAACGACTTAACGCTTCATTTTCTATAACCTTAATACAAGGAAAATCCATGAACTCAACCCTGTTTACGCCTTACACCCTCGGTAAATTAACTTTATCCAATCGCGTTGCCATGGCACCGATGACCCGTTGCCGTGCGCTTGGCAATGTTCCCAATGCGCTGATGGTGCAGTATTACCAACAGCGCGCTGCTGCGGGATTGCTGATTTCGGAAGGCGTGGCACCGTCTGCCAATGGGCTGGGTTATGCGCGTATGCCAGGGCTGTTTACCGATGCGCAAGTGCAAGGCTGGCAAGCGGTAACCGCTGCGGTGCACCTTGCGGGCGGGCATATTTTTGCGCAATTGATGCACTGTGGGCGGATGAGTCATGCGGCGAATATGCTGGCGGGGGCGAAAATTCTCGCCCCTTCTGCGATTGCTTCACAGGGTGAATTATGGACGGACAGCCAAGGGCAGCAAGCCTTGCCTGTCCCTGAAGCGATGAGCGAAGCCGATATTGCCGTGACCATTGCCGAATTTGCAGTGGCGGCGAGCCGTGCGATAGACGCGGGATTTGACGGCGTGGAATTGCACGCGGCGAATGGTTATTTGTTGGATCAATTTTTAAATGTCGCGTCCAACCAACGCACCGACCAATGGGGCGCCAGCGTGGAAAATCGCATTCGTTTTGTGGTGGAAGTGGCAAAAGCCACGGTGGCGGCGATCGGTTCGGCGCGCGTGGGGATGCGGATTGCGCCTTACGGTGTGTTCAATAATATGACGCCTGATGCTGAAACCGACGCGCTATTTGAACGCTTGATTACGGAATTAAATGCTATCGGTTTGGTGTATATCCACATCGTCGATCACAGCGCGATGGGTGCGCCTGAAGTCAGTCCTACGCTCAAAGCCACAATCCGTGCCAGCTTCAAAGGTTGCTATATTATGTCAGGTGGCTATGACGCAGCCCGCGCCAATGCGGATTTGGACGCGCAACAGGGTGATTTAGTGGCGTTTGGTCGTCCGTTTATTTCCAATCCCGACTTGGTTGAAAAATTGCGCAACAACACGCCCCACACGCCGCCTGATTTCGCGACCTTCTACACCGCAGATGACAAGGGCTACACCGATTATCCTATCAGTGAGGGTAAATCCTAAGGGAGTTGGAAATTCAAAATGTACCTATTGAAATGAGAAGGGGGAAGGGATAAGGGGGAAGAGTAAAACCTCGCATCCCTTGTTCGGAGAGGTGGTGTTGCCCTTCTCCCTTCCCTCTTTACCCTTCTCCACAAAAGGTGCGTTAGTCATTTCTTTCTCCCTAAGTGTTTTTGTGTCGCAATTAGCAACTAACGACTAAATACGCAGCCACTTAAGCACCCGCGCCTAAATTTTCGGGTATTTTAAGCTGTTAGTCGTTCGTTATTAGTCGCATAGTTAATGCTGTGAGTCTGCTTGATGCTATATTTTTCACAATATATTCAATCGGATGAGAAAAACCTTTCACTCCGCCAACTAAAAACTAACGACTAACAACTCAATACCCAATTATTTGTACGCAACCACTTACCCGTATTCATTCGGCGGTGTTTATTTTGCTGGATAAAACAACACTAAACGGTAGCCCATGGGCTTGATGTCGCGGGTGTTGAATGCGACTTTCAAAACGACTTCATGGTTGCCTCGTAATCCGCGCTTTTCTGCTTCGTTGCTCGGCAAATAATCTGCGGGGCGCAAGATACGCCGCACTAAGGGCGCATCTTGTGTGTCGTTGAGCGTTAATTCCAAATAGGGAAACGCTTGTGCGTAAGGGGCGCGATTGCGCAATAAAGCGTTGAGTATAATTTGATTTTCTTGTGCGGGTACGGCTTCTAAATCAGAAGACTCGATACTCATCATTTCCGCTTTTTGCGGCAAAGGCACGCTGCATTGCAAGAGTTGGCAATAGGTTAACAACGCAGGTTTGACGTTGGGATAGCGTGCGGCTAAATCGACCCTGAAAAAATACACCGCCTGTCCTAGCAATGTCACGAGCAGCAGCACGCTGGCAAGACCTTGCAGTATCGAAAAAATCTTTTGTTTGGTTCGTCGTTGCTTTTCGACTTGAATAGCAAGAAGTTCTTCTGAAAAAGCGTCGTCTGCCACGAGGGGCGTTGTCGTCGTGTTAGCAGGCGTGGCAATAACCTGACTGAGCGATTCTGCGACCATTTGTGCTGTGGACATTGGGTCGAGTGTGGCAAGCGATGCGGTCGGCGTAGCGACAAACCCTTCCCGTGCATTGAAAGCTTGCAGGCAATGCCCGCAACGCACCCTGCCTTGCCGTAAATCAAGCTGATCCTCGGCGATTTTAAAGCAGGTGTTGCAATGTGGGCAGCGGGTAAAGCCTTCCATGGTCACGATCGCTTACGTCCTGACAAACAAGACCAACCCTCTTCAAAAATAGGGGTATTGAAGTCAAACCAGGTTTGATAGACCGCCATCACATCCTCCGCTTGTTTCTCTAAAATGCCCGATAGGACGATTTGTCCGCCTGTTTGCGTTGCTGCTGCCAACAACGGTGCGAGCATCCGCAGTGGATTGGTCAGTATATTCGCGACCACGACATCGTATTGTGCCGTTTTGATTTGATTGGGTAAATAAAACGCGATGTGATCGACTGCATTCGCAAGGGCATTGTCACGACTTGCCGTGACGGCTTGCGCATCCACATCCACCCCCACCGCACTTACTGCTCCCAGTTTACGCGCCGCAATGGCGAGTATGCCTGAGCCACAGCCGTAATCTAAAACCGTTTCACCGCCTGTTAGGTTGTGATCAAGCCAACGCAAACACAAGCGTGTCGTGGGATGGCTCCCCGTGCCGAAGGCCAAACCTGGATCTAATACGATGTTGATGGCACTTAAATCACTGGGTGTATGCCAAGTCGGCACGATCCACAAACGGGGCGAAATGGGGATAGGGTCAAATTGCGATTGGGTGAGGCGTACCCAATCATTATCTTCCAACGCTTCAATACGAAAACTGGGGACGTCCAGAAGACCGACATTCTCAGCAGCTTGTTGTAAGATAGCAGCAACATCCTGATCGTTGTCAAATAAAGCACTGATCCGATTATGCTGCCACACCCCAGGAGGGGGTTCGCCTGGCTCACCAAAAATGGCTTGTTCGTCAGGCGTATCCGCATCCGCATCCAGCAAATCCACCGATAAAGCACCCAGTGCCAACAGTGCCTCACTCAAGGCTTCTGCATGTGCGGCATCCGAATCCGCAATTAGGGTTTGCCAGCTCATACTTTTACTTTATTGCGTTCAGCCAAACGCTCTTCGAGGTAGTGTATGCTGGTTCCTCCGCTGATAAAGGCGGCATCTTGCAACAATTCACGATGCAATGCGGTGTTCGTTTCTATCCCTTCTACCGCCATTTCCGACAAGGCGATGCGCATACGCGCCATGGCTTGCTCACGCGTATCACCATACGCGATGATCTTGCCGATCATCGAGTCATAATGCGGCGGGACGAAATAATTGGCATAAACATGTGAATCGACGCGTATGCCAGGCCCACCAGGGGGATGCCAAGTGGTGATGCGACCTGGAGACGGCGTGAATTTGTAAGGATGTTCGGCGTTAATACGGCACTCAATCGCATGACCTCTAAACTGAATGTCGCGTTGGCGGAAGGGGAGCTTTTCACCAGCGGCAATCAAAATTTGTTGTTGCACAATGTCGATGCCTGTAATCATCTCGGTGACAGGATGTTCAACTTGTACACGGGTATTCATTTCGATAAAGAAGAACTCGTTGTTTTCATACAAAAATTCAAACGTCCCCGCACCGCGATACCCAATTTTGCGACACGCTTCGGCACAACGTTCCCCGACTTTGTTGCGTAAACGTGCATTCAATAGCGGGGCAGGGGCTTCTTCGATGATTTTTTGGTGGCGACGTTGCATGGAGCAATCGCGTTCACCCAGATAAACCGCATTGCCGTGTTGATCGGCGAGTACTTGGATTTCAATATGGCGCGGGTTTTCCAAGAATTTTTCCATGTACACCATGGGATTATTGAACGCCACTTGCGCTTCGGAACGCGTCATGGTCACCGCATTGAGCAACGCCGCTTCGGTATGAACCACACGCATCCCGCGTCCGCCGCCGCCGCCCGATGCTTTGATAATCACGGGATAACCGATAGAGCGCGCAATTTTGATGATTTCGGCGGGATTGTCAGGCAACGCACCTTCAACGCCAGGCACACAAGGCACGCCTGCTTTTTTCATGGCGATCTTAGCACTCACTTTATCGCCCATTAAGCGGATCGTCTCCGCACGCGGACCGATAAAAACAAAGCCACATTTCTCAACGCGCTCGGAAAAGTCGGCATTTTCAGATAAAAAGCCGTAACCTGGGTGGATCGCCTGTGCATCCGTTACTTCTGCCGCGCTGATAATCGCGGGAATGTTAAGGTAACTTAGCGTAGAAGAGGCGGGGCCAATACAAACTGACTCATCGGCGAGTTTGACATACTTAGCATCGGCATCCGCTTCGGAATGCACGACAACCGTCTTGATACCCAGCTCACGACAGGCGCGTTGGATACGGAGGGCGATCTCGCCGCGATTGGCGATCAGGATTTTTTCAAACATGGGTAAGCTCCGAACATGCAACGACAACGCATTGCTGCGCCGTTAAAAAAGCGATATTAACCAATGGTAAATAAAGGTTGACCAAATTCAACAGGTTGACCATTTTCGACCAAAATGGCGGTAATGACCCCCGTTTGATCTGCTTCAATCTCATTGAGCAACTTCATCGCTTCAATAATGCAGAGGGTTTCACCACTCTTAACGGCTTGACCTAACTCTATAAACGGTTTGGCACCAGGGGTTGCACTACGATAGAAGGTCCCCACCATAGGCGACTTTACGGCGTGACCTGTTGCAACCACCACGGGAGCGGGGGCTGCTGCCGCCACGGGGGCGGCGACCACTTGAGGTTGATACTGCTGTGGCGCGGCGGCGTAAACTTGTTGAACTTGTTGTGCGGGGGCAACCGTGCGTGTGATGCGCACGCGCTCTTCGCCTTCACTAATTTCCAGTTCGGCGATGCCAGAGCCTTCGACTAGGTCGATAAGGGTTTTCAGTTTGCGTAAATCCATGGTGGTCTCCTTATAAATTCGATGGTTGGTTCAGTGCAAATTGCACCGCATAGTCATACCCTTGCGCGCCCAGACCGCTAATCACCCCGATAGCGATGTCGGAGAAGTAGGACTCTTTACGAAACGCCTCACGCGCGTGAACGTTAGAAAGATGTACTTCAACGAAGGGAATCGCGACCGCTGCTAATGCGTCACGCAACGCGACACTGGTATGGGTAAAGGCGGCGGGGTTAATGACGATAAAGTGTGTGCCGTCTAGTCGCGCTTGATGAATACGTTCAATCAGCACCACCTCGGCATTGCTTTGTAAGCAGATCAGGTTTGCGCCATGATTATGGGCTAAATCAATTAAACGTGTGTTAATTTCGTCTAATGTGATGCGTCCATACACGTTTGGTTCGCGACTGCCCAATAAATTCAAGTTAGGGCCATGTAAGACAAGGATATTTTTCATGTGCGGATTTTGCCGTAAATTGGGTATGTTTGTCCAGATTTTCGCTGAAATTATCAAAAATAGTTGCTCAATCCCGATAAGCGGTATGTCGTGTGAGTATCAGGGCTTTAACGTGTGACGGTTTGTAATGTGCGTAAAAAAGTGGGTGCATCCTGATAGCCTACGACGCGCAAATCTGTTATTTCGTGAGCCTGAGCATCAAAAAATAAAATAGCGGGTGGACCATATAAACCAAATCGTTTCAGCAAATCTTTATCGGCGGCACTGTTCTGGGTCATATCAATTTGCAACGTGACCATGGTATTGAGTTCTGTTTGCACAGCGGCATCGCTAAAGGTATTGCGCTCCATTTCTTTACAAGACACGCACCAATCTGCGTAAAAATCTAACATCACCACTTTGCCTTGAGACTGCGCTAAACGTTGCTCAAGTTCAGCAAAATCTTTGATGCGTTGAAATTTTTGAACCGCCACTTGAGTACGGGCATCGGAGATCCCTGCCAGTGGGCGCAAGATGTCCTTTGCCCCAGACAATGCGCCGATTAAATAAGCAACGCCTAGCAACAAGGTAAGCGTACCCACCCCTTTTTGAAATTTTTGTCGTCCCGTCGCGTTATGCGGCAAGACATTGAGTACATGCAAATAGCTGGAGGAAATGATGAGCAGCGTCGCCCACAACAACATTTGTACACTCATGGGCAGCAGTGATTGCACGATCCAGATGGCGAGGGCTAACATCAATACACCAAAGAAACGTTTAACCGCTTCCATCCAAGCACCTGCTTTGGGTAACAAAGCCCCCGCAGATGCACCAACCAACAATAAGGGCGCGCCCATGCCCAGTGCTAGCGCGAACAAAGCGACACCGCCCAATAAGGCATCGTGGGATTGACCAATATAGAGTAAGGCTGCGGCAAGTGGGGCGGCGACGCAAGGTCCCATGATAATGGCAGACAGTGCGCCCATGACAAACACGCTGCTAAGATGCCCGCCGTGCAGCTGATTGCTGGTTTCGCTCAGTTTACTTTGTAGTGCTGAGGGTAATTGCAATTCATAAAAGCCAAACATGGACAGGGATAGCAACACAAAAATGGCCGCAAAACTGCCCAATACGGCGGGCGTTTGCAAGGCATTAGAAATTAAATCTCCCGTTAAACCCGCCGCCACCCCTGCCAGCGCATAAGTTACTGCCATGCCCAACACATAAGCCAGTGATAGTAAAAACGCATGTTTATGCGTGATTTTATCGCCTCTTCCGACGATAATGCCCGACAAGATGGGAATCATGGGAAAAACACAAGGGGTGAGTGAGAGCAATAATCCCGCCCCGAAAAAGAAGGAAATGATGATCCAAAAATTGCCGCCTTTTAGCAGGGCGGCCATTTTTGAGGCATCGTCTGCGACCACTGGCACCGTGGAGGTGGCAGGGCGCGCACTAACAGGGACTGACGCGATGGGGTTGCTCACCGACTGAACAACGGGTGTCGTCGCAATCGAAGCCGCATGACTTGCCGCAGCGGGGGGGGCGATAACCGATTTCGGCAAGGCTATGGAGAGTACCTTGTCGATAGGGGGATAGCATAAACCTTGGTCACTACATCCTTGATAAGTCGCATTCAAGGTTAAATGTGTCTTATTGTGCTGATCTAGAAGGATTTGTGCCTGAAAAGGACGATGAAACACGGCAATTTCGCCAAAGTTGGGATCTTGCTTTATTTCACCCGTGGGCAAATTGATCGCTTTGATCTGGATGTCGCTTTCATTGCTCGTGAAATGGATTTTATCTCGATACAAATAATAACCTGGGGTGACGTGAAAATTGACTTGCAAGGTATGGGCATCGCGCACCACCACGTCCAGCGAGAAGGCCTGATCGGGCTTTAAAAATTCAGGTTTACTGGTGCCAGAAAGTCGGTCTAACAAACCATCGGCATGACTTACTGAACTCAATAAAAAGCATAAAAACAAGATGATAAATCGCATATTTATTCCTTAACGAGTGTTGCTTGATTGACCCAACTTAGGTAAGCGGGCAGCCCCAGTGTGACAGGGAGGGCAATGATTTCGGGGAGGTCGTAAGGATGCGCCGCATCAATCAGTTGTTCAAGACGAGGATACGCCGCTCGCGTGGTCTTAATCAACAAAGGCACTTCCGTGGTCTTTTCAATCGCATTTTGCCAGCGATAAGTTGAAGTGCAAGGTGCTAGCTGATTCACGCACGCCGCCGCATGATGCGCAATGATGGCGTGTGCCAATTGCTCGGCAGATGCCGCATCAGGCATATTCGTTAGAACAAGCAGGATTTCATCGTTCATCGCGCAATTCGCAAGCCAAGTTGCAATAATTCATCCCACACATCGCCAGATCTGAGTCCTTTGATGGTTTTATCCACCCGCGCGGCATGTTGCATGGCCGCCGCGATATGTGCAAAGCGCAAGCGACGCGCGGCATTTTCGACCAACGCCTGTTTAGCTGCGGGCCACACCCGCGCGTTACGAATGGCGTTGTTCAAACTGTCGCCGCGCTGCGTGGCTTGTAACACCTTGCCCAGCGTGCGAATATCTTCGCTCATCGTCCATAAGATCAAAGGGGTCGCGGTCCCTTCTGCACGCAATCCTTCAAGAATATGCGCGAAACGGGTGACATCTTTGCGTAACATCGCTTCAGAGAGCTTGAAAATATCATAACGTGCGACATCCATCACCACCGCTTTGACAGGTTCAAACGCCAAGCTACCCGCAGGGAAGATCAACGCCAGCTTTTGAATTTCTTGGAAAGCTGCCAGCATATTGCCTTCGCAGCGTTCCGCCAGAAACGCCAGCGTGTTGGCATCGGCAGATTGCCCTTGACGTTGTAATCGACCTGCAATCCAACGAGGCAGTGCTTGGCGAGGCACATCATCCGCCGTTACCATCACGGCGTGCTGTTGTAATGCTGTAAACCATTTGCTGTTACGTGTGGTTTTGTCCAGCTTGGGCAAGGTGATCAGCGTCAAAATATCATCACTTAAGTGCGTCGCGTACGCTTGTAGTGCTACAGCCCCTTCTACGCCAGGCTTGCCCGTGGGAATGCGCAAATCCACCACTTTACGCGAGCCAAATAAGGATAGGCTTTGCGTGGCGTTCAGTAGTTCGGGCCATTTAAAATGTTGATCGACTATAAACGTTTCGCGCTCTAAATAGCCCGCTGTGCGCGCCGCTGCGCGAATGGCATCCGCTGCCTCAATCACCAGCAGCAAGGCATCGCCATGCACCACGTACAAGGGTTTGAGCGTGGATGCAAGCTGACGGGGTAATTCTTCGCTGGTAATGACCATGGCGTTAGTCGGCTTCGGGGACTGGTTTGGCGCGGCTTAAACGACGGATAAGCTGCTGTACCATGTCTGTTCGCATACTTTGATACAACATTGCCTCTTCGGACTCTTTGGCTAAAATTTTGGTGTCATCATAAGAATAATCGCGGCGAATAATCATTTCTTCGGCGGGGATCCAAACATTTTTGTTTAAGTCATAAGCCCGCATGGCAACACGGTAGCGCAATTGAAACTCATTCACCCGCCCCGAACCGCCTAAGGTCAAAATTTGCTTCTCAGGCATTTCACTGGCGATGTCCAGTATGACCTCTGCTTGCTCAGGTGTGGTCACGAAACGAACGTGATTGGCGGCTAAATTACGTCTTAAATCCACCACAAAGGGCGAACTTTGATTGGGGGCTTGCAAATACAAGGTTTTAAACGGCATGCCCACTTCGCCACGCAAATGAAAGCCGCAGGCGGTGAGTAGCAGGATAGATAAGCAGATAATCGTGCGAATTAGCATCATGTTCGGTATTTACGCCACAATGTTAATTAAACGACCAGGAACGACCACGATTTTCTTTGGCACGGCTCCCGCCAAATGTTTTTGAACAGCTTCGTGCGCGAGGGCTAACTGTTCCAGCGTGGCTTTATCAGCCGTTTTAGCGACGGTAATTTGCCCCCGTAACTTGCCATTGACCTGAATCATGATGTCGATTTCATCCTGCACCAACGCGCTGGCATCAACACTTGGGAACGCTTGATCGAGAATATCGCTGTTGGGGCACAAGGCTGACCACAACGCGCTGCTGATATGCGGCACGATAGGGTTCAACATCAGTGCGATGCCTTCCAACACTTCTTGCACTACTTGCCGCGCCACGTCGTCGGTTTCGTTAAATTTACCCAAGGCGTTGAGTAATTCCATATTCGCCGCAATGGCGGTGTTAAAGGTTTTACGTCGCCCAATGTCGTCATCCACTTTTTGTATGGTGAGATGCAGTTGCAAACGCAACGACTTCGCCGCAGGACTTAACTCACCGCTGGTGTATGTGGCAACAATGCCTTGCGCCACATGGTCATGCCCCGCTTTCCATACGCGCTTTAGGAAGCGAAAACCGCCCTCTACCCCCGCATCCGACCATTCCAATTGTTGCTCTGGCGGGGCGGCAAACATCATAAACAGTCGGGCAGTGTCCGCGCCGTATTGGTCGATAATCGCTTGCGGGTCCACGCCGTTGTTTTTGGATTTGGACATTTTTTCCGTGCCGCCCATGATGACGGGCAAGCCGTCTTCTCGCAGGGTAGCCCCTGTGGGACGACCTTTTTCATCGGTTTGCGTATCCACATCGGCGGGGTTAATCCAGATTTTTTTACCGTTTTCGGCTTCACGGTAAAATGTCGGGGCAATCACCATGCCTTGGGTAATTAGGTTCTTAAAGGGCTCATCTCCCTTAACCAAGCCTTCATCTCGCATCAATTTGTGGAAAAAGCGCGCATATAACAAATGCAAAATCGCGTGTTCAATCCCGCCGATGTATTGATCCACGGGCAACCAATCCTGCGCCCGTTCATCCACCATGCCTGTGGTGCAATCGGGACTGGTATAGCGGGCGTAATACCACGAAGATTCCACAAAAGTGTCCATCGTGTCGGTTTCGCGTCGCGCCGCGCCGCCGCATTGTGGGCAAGTGCATTCGTAAAATTCGGGCATTTTAGCCAAAGGCGAACCCGCGCCATCTGGCACAACATTTTCAGGCAACACGACAGGCAGTTGTTCGTCAGGTACAGCCACATCGCCGCAACTTGGGCAATGAATGATGGGAATCGGACAGCCCCAATAACGCTGACGGGAAATGCCCCAGTCGCGCAGACGGAATTGGACTTTTTTCGCGCCTAAATCTAAAGCCGCCAAATCCGCTGCAATCGCATCGACCGCTTGTTGATAATTCAAGCCGTCGTATTTGCCTGAATAAATGCACACGCCCTCTTTTGTGGCATACCATTCCGACCATGCTTCAGTGGAAAAAGCGGCCCTCTCCCCCTCTCCCGCCAGCGGGCGAGGGGAGATGACTTGTTTAATCGCCAAGCCATATTTATTGGCAAACTCAAAATCGCGCTCGTCATGTGCAGGCACTGCCATCACCGCACCATCTCCGTAGCCCATCAAGACATAATTGCCAATCCAAACAGGCACTTGATCGCCCGTTAAAGGGTGGGTGACAGTTAATCCCGTGTCCATGCCTTTCTTTTCCATGGTCGCCATATCGGCTTCGGCTGTGCCTCCGCGTTTGCATGCTTCAATAAAATCGACCAAGGTGGGGTTTTGCTGCGCGGCATAGCTTGCCAAGGGATGTTCCGCCGCCACCGCGACAAACGTCACGCCCATCATGGTGTCGGCGCGGGTGGTATAAACCCATAATTTTTCGGCTTTGCCGTCTAATTGGTACGGAAACGCAAAACGCACGCCTTCGCTTTTGCCAATCCAGTTGGCTTGCATGGTTTTGACTTGCTCAGGCCAACCCGTCAGCGTGTCCAGCCCCGACAATAATTCTTCGGCGTATTGTGTGATGCGGAAAAAATACATGGGAATATCGCGTTTTTCCACCAACGCACCCGACCGCCAGCCGCGCCCGTCGATGACTTGCTCATTCGCCAACACGGTATGGTCAATCGGGTCCCAGTTTACGCTTGCCGTTTTTTGGTAAATCACGCCTTTTTTAAACAAGCGCGTGAACAACCATTGCTCCCAACGGTAATACTCAGGCGTACAAGTTTTGACTTCGCGCTCCCAATCTATGCCCAGTCCCAGCGATTTAAGCTGTTGTTTCATATATTCGATGTTGGAATATGTCCATGCCGCAGGTGGTACATTGTTTGCCAATGCCGCATTTTCAGCAGGTAGCCCAAACGCATCCCAACCCATAGGCTGCATCACATTAAAGCCCTTCATACGGTGATAACGCGCCAATACATCGCCAATGGTGTAATTGCGTACATGCCCCATGTGCAACTTCCCAGAAGGATAGGGGAACATGGACAAACAGTAGTATTTGGGTTTGTTGCTGGCTTCATGGGCGCGAAAGGCTTGTTGCGCATCCCAATGTTGTTGAGCAGTTTGTTCGATGGCGGCGGGTTGGTAATTAGGCTGCATGGCGGTGTACGTCTAGGTGAAAATTTTCAAGGCGGGCATTATAGCGGTATCGTTTGACTGCTGGTAACTTGACGCACTGCTGACTTGCCCAGTATGTCGTCATCCGCGTGGCATTAAACATAACTCAAATTGAATTTAGAGAAATAAGCATTCGCTAATGCTTGAGGTTTCCCCTATCATCGCCACCTACGCATCATCTTTATTTTAACAACTTTTTAAGGAGTGTCGCATGACCGAAGCCCTGCATATCGTTTGCCCCCATTGTGATGGGGTGAATCGCGTTCCCACCGAAAAACTCAGTGCCGAGCCTATCTGTGGCAAATGCCATCAACACTTGTTTAACGCACACCCTGTGGAATTGAACTCGAAAAATTTTGAGCTGCACGTAGCGCGCAACGATATGCCTGTATTGGTGGATTTTTGGGCACCGTGGTGCGGTCCTTGTCGCATGATGGCTCCCGCTTTTGTTGCCGCTGCCGCTCAGTTAGAACCGAATATGCGCTTGGCAAAATTAGACACTGAGCAATCACAAGACATCAGTGCGCGCTTCAATATCCGTAGCATTCCCACGCTGGTACTGTTCAAAGGCGGACGCGAAGTGGCTCGCCAAGCGGGTGCGATGGATGTAAATGGCATCGTGCGTTGGGCGAATAGCCACGCAAAAGACTAAGGGTTTAAGCACCTGCGCCTAAATTTTCGGGTATTTTAAGCTGTTAGTCATTAGTCGTTAGTTAATGCTGGAAAACTACCCGCTACTATGCTTTTTACAATATATTCAATTAGATGAAATAAATATTTCACTTCACCAACTAAAAACTAACGACTAGCGACTAACAACTCAATACCCAGTTATTTGTACGCAACCACTTATCGTCAAACGCCAACCCCGCAATCACATCGTCATGACGCTGGATTGCGGGCAGCACTCAATGTGCATTTTTTTCTATGCCCAAATCACGCCATAAACGCATCAAGTGTCGAGACACTTCTAACGAGGCTTTGGCGAAAGCACCGCCTGCAATTTCTGCGGCCGCCTCTTCCGTTTTACCATCTAATGCTAGATCCAAGGTATGCCCTGCACAACGATGAAAATGCGCATGTGCGATCACGACATTCTGAAAACCAGGTTGGTTTTTAAACTGCTTTTCGCCGTCGCCATGTAGCCATTTGCCCAAGACGCACTGATCATCGCGTGACACGATATTGGGGTCTATGCTTTCACTGCTACTGCCATCAATTACGCCCATCAAACGCACTTTCCATTTGAGATGGGCTTCAAGCGCAGTTTTAAAGTTCAATCCACCGATTTCTTTGTCTTTATCCTCTGCGATATGTTCAGGCTCTTTTTCACTACTGCCAAATAAGGTCTTCCACCAGCTAGCCATGATATTTCTCCATACTTAAAGTCTCACATACTCATTGCGAGGCAGGATTGATCATTCAAACACAAAACCCCCGTACATACCACCTTATTCATTCTCTAGCAGCAATGCTCAATTCAAAATTTATCCGCCCAACGTGTCGTCGTAGGTCAGGTTTTAATCCGATTTTTGACGTGAATGCCAGGATAAATTCCGACCTACGCGATGATTGTTATGTTAAATCGCGCAATTTCTGCGCTTCCACGACAAGAAGTTTCTCGATTTTTGAATTGAGAATCGCTGATTCTTTAGGACAGGAACAGCATAACAAAAAAACTAGATAATAAACACCTTGATAAGTACCTAACCCTAAGTTTTCATGTATTTTCGTTGATTTGAGGCATTCACACCGTGGGAGCGCACAAATTGTGCGATAGCCTCTCGCAACACCCTTCGCGCAATTTGTGCGCTCCCAGTGCGCCTGTGAAGGCGCGCAAACAGCATGGTGCAAGTCCATGTCGGAGTATGCCAAGACTCCGTAGCTGAAGGTGTCAATCGCGAGATGGGGTGGAGAGCGAAGCAAGCGAAAAATATGCGCAAAGGAAAGCCATGCGCCACGCGTGAAGAGTTTGTGCGCGTAGCGGAAAAGTTGGACTTTGATCCAACGGCGTTTGTTGACCGCTAACACACCTTTGCCATGCCGCTTTTATGCTCAAAAAGGAAACGGGCTTTCTAGGCGGGGTAAGGTTTGCAAGGATAAAAAATGGAAATAGAAGCGGAAACGCCATCGTGAACGATGATTCAAATTTCAAACTGCGGTTGTGTTTTTGAAAAACTCATCGTTAGAAAATTTAGGATGACTTCCAGTTCAACATAATCTTTTTAGGACGCAGCTGGGATGCGAAAGATTATAAAAGAAAAATGACTTACAGTATAAAACTGTAAGTCATTGATTTGTTTGGTCGGGGCGAGAGGATTTGAACCTCCGACCACATGCACCCCATGCATGTACGCTACCAGGCTGCGCTACGCCCCGAAGAAAAGGAGCAGCATTATAGCAGAGGAAAAATAATGCAGTGAATTTTTTGTTGGGTGTTAGCGCAAAGTGCTGATGAATACCGCGAAAACGATCCGAAATAAATGTTCAAACATGTTATTGACCTATACGCCGCTAAGGTGTTACGTACAAATAATTGGGTATTGAGTTGTTAGTCTCTAGTCGTTAGTTTTTAGTTGGCTGAGTGAAAATATTTTCTCATCTACTTGAATATATTGTTAAAAAAATAGAATCAAGCAGACTCACAGCATTAACTAGCGACTAACGACTAATCGCTTAAAATACCCGAAAATTTAGGCTCGGGTGCTTATTCTCATTCTGACTAAACAACCGTCCCTATTCCAGCCAAGGGCAGGTCGCGCCTGCCCCAACTGAAATTAAAGCGCGGCGGCAATGGCGGTTGTCAGTGAAGTCGTGGATCTATTGAGGAGACGGCCAAGTTGATGGCTGTCGTCAAACAAAGCACCTTGACTCACCCCCGTGTCGGAATTTGCCAATAGTTCTGCGAGAAACTCTGGCAATCCCGCACCGAGCAGGGCTTGCTTGTAGGCTGCTTCTGGCAGGTTGACGTAGCCGATTGCCTTGCCGCTTTGGCGCGAAATTTCCGCTGCGAATTCACTCAGGGTATAGGCGGTATCGCCTGCTAGCTCATAGACTTTTCCTGCTTGATCGGCTGCGGTGAGCACAACCGCCGCCGCTTCAGCGTAGTCGGCACGTGCAGCGGAAGCAATACGCCCCTCGCCCGCGCAGCCATACACCGCACCTAAGGACAGCGCAGCGGGAATCCCTGCCGTGTAGTTTTCGGTATACCAGCCATTGCGCAGCAGCGTGAATGGCACGCCCGATGCGCGGATCAGTGCTTCCGTTTCTCTGTGTTCAGCCGCCAAACCGAGTACCGAGGTATCGGCGCGCAGTAAGCTGGTGTATGCCAGTAACTTCACCCCCGCACGCTTAGCAGCATCGATCACGTTGCGATGTTGCTGCGTGCGCTGCCCCACCTCGCTGGACGAAATCAGCAACACTTTGTCCACGCCTTGCAACGCGGCATCCCAGCTTTCTGCTTGGCTATAGTCCGCGTGGCGCACTTGCACGCCCAATGCGGCAAGGTCTTTTGCCTTGTCCACATTGCGCACGGCAGCGACGATATTGCCCGCAGTGGTTTTTTTCAACAAGGCGGCAATCACCAAACGCCCTAGTTGTCCTGTTGCACCTGTGACGACGATCATGTTTATTCCTTTCGAGTTAAATTGATATTGGGGAGGTACGCAGTGTATCTGCTATGATTACTTTTCGTAAGTACGCACAAAAAGGTAAGTATCATGATTTCTTCCACTCAAGACACCTCATTGTCGGCCAAGTTGCGACGTGGGGATGTGTTCGCAGCCGAATGTCCCTCACGCGAAGTGCTTAAACATATCACCAGCCGATGGGGAGTACTGGTACTGGTACTGGTGGCTTTGCGAGACGGGACGCATCGTTTCAGCGAGCTGCGCCGCAAGATCGGGGGCGTAAGCGAAAAAATGCTCGCACAGACATTACAACAGCTAGAGCAAGATGGCTTTGTCAACCGACTATCGCATCCTGTGGTGCCGCCACACGTGGAATATACCCTCACCCCGTTAGGTGCAGAAGTGAGTCTACAAGTTGCGTCACTGACCGACTGGATAGAGACTAACCTGCCAAAAATCATGAAGGCACAGCAAAAATCAAGCCGTTAAGTTTTAATGCACTTGAGTACACAAATAAAAAGCCCACTCCAACCAAGGAGTGGGCTTGATATTGCCGCCGTACTAAATCAATTTAGAGCTTCCAGCTGTACGCCACGCCCAAAGAATCTTGGTACATATTGATGTTGGCATTGCCGCCACCCATACCTGCTGGCGGGAAACCTGGTGCAATGGAATTCACGCCATTCACGGTTTGTTTAAACGCGTGCATGTAGGAAAAAGACAGTTCGTTGTCTTTGGACACATTCCAAGTTGCACCTAAGGTGACATGGTCTTGTACCACGCCAGGGGCTAAGATATTAAAGAAAGTTTGCGATGCTGGAATTTGTGCGTTGTTATGGTTGTAACCTGCTCGCACCGTCCATGCGTCGCTCCAAGCATGACTCACGCCCAATTTGTACACGGTCATATTTTGCCAGCCAAAACCCGCGCCGTTACTCATGCCCAACGCGCCCCCTGCTGCGTTACTATTGGCGATAGAAGCGACATTGCCGTAATCAATTTTTTCAATATCAAAAGCCATGGTGGTACTCGGCATTATTTTGTAAGCGAAGCCAATACCATAGCTGGCGGGAATATCAAACCCACCTTGTTCAGCGAACAGCCCCGAATATTTGCTGAATTTGCTCATCTTCGTTTTAGGTTGGTAGGTCGCACCCATGGTAAATTCAGGCGTAATTTCACCCGTCCAGCCTAAACGTAATCCCATGCCTGTTGAGCTATCTGTGCCTGTATCGGTTACAAAAGCAGCATTGCTAGACATCCCCATGAAAGGAGTCAGCCCCGTTGCCGAAAAAGTTTGATAAACCAAATTGAGCGATACGCCAATGGAATGCTGAGGATTGAGCTTCATCGCCCATGTCGGCGCGATAAACAATTGTTCGAGGTTAATTCCTGCCGTACCTGTTGCACCAAAACGTCCAAATGGATTAGTGGTGTAGTTGGTGTTCATCCCACCATTGCCATACACCGCCACGCCCAGTGACATATCTGAACTCATCATCTTGTTATAACCAAACTCAGGAATTAGGAAATTGCTTTTACCATTGCCGCTATAGCTCGCGTCTGCGCCAAAGGCATTACCTGTAATACTAGACCCACGATTCGGCATAAACCAATCCACGCCCAAATCAATTCTATCCCCCACCATTACCATGCCCGCAGGATTGGTCGCCGCCGCCAAGCTATCTTGTGGCAACGCGATGCCCACGCCGCCCATGCCTTTGGCTTTAATGCCGTAGCCGTGTGAAAAATAACCATTGGTGGCGTTTGCCATCAAGGGCGACAGCAACGCGGCTGCCAAGACGGACAGTACAATTTTTTTCTGATTCATGGTGCTTTTCTCCCTGAGGTGTTTTTTATAAATTTTGGTACAACATTGTGGGTAGGATTTTTTGCCTACTCAATAGGCTTCAACTTTATCTATCTTTGCAAACCATCGCTTTTACTCCCCTCTCCCACGGGTGGGAGAGGGGTTGGGGGAGAGGGTATTGATGATCCAGTTGGCGCGTATTGGGTAGGGGATTTCCTCGCTAAAAAATAAAAGGTCGGGTAATAAACCCGACCTTTTCGCTAAACAAACAGGCAAATATCTGTTTCGCCTGCAAAACCAAAGAACATCGACGCGCCGCCATATTCCACGGGTTCGATAAACTCTTTCTTATCGAACTCAAATAAATCGACGGTCATTTGACAAGCGATAAATTTAACATCCATATCCAAACACATTTCGCGCAATTCTTCCAAAGAAGCAACACCATGTTTTTTAAGTTTATTCTTCATCATCATGGTCGCCATCGACTCCATCCCAGGCAACATCTGCACCATCACAGGCATGGGAATAGGCATCGGCATGGCGGGATTGGCTAAAGGACTAATCATCACGTCCGACAAATCCTTGCGCAGTAATTGCAAGCCGTAAAAAGTGAAGAAAATCTGCACTTCATAGCCCAGTGCCGCAGCGGTCGATGCCAGAATAAACGGCGGATATGCCATATCCAGCGTGCCTTTGGTGGCGATAATCGCCATTTTTTTGGTAGTCATGTTTTCCCCTTTGGAGTGGCGACTGGAAACTTATTTTTTCTGCATAAAGAAAATGTACTTGCCACCTTCTTCGGTATTGGACAGCAAGGTATTACCCGTTTGGTTGGCGAAAGCCTGCATGTCTTTAACCGCGCCGCAATCGGTCGCGATCACCTTCAACACTTGCCCCGAAGTCATATCGGTCAAGGATTTTTTGGTTTTCACGATAGGCAAAGGGCAAGACATCCCGCTCGCATCAAATTCTTTATCAAAGTTCATTCTTTTCATCTCCCACAAGTTAATAAATTGCCACTGAAAACACACCGTTGCATGATGCAAAATGCAACCCGCATTAGAGAGCATCCAGCTCGTCAACGTCCATACCCACGAAGAGCGAACAGCGTGACCCATTGGGGTTATTGGGGCTAAACGAACCATGGGGTCAGGTCTATGAACCATGGAGTCAGGTCTAGCATCAATAGGGTCAGATTCTCATGTCACTCGGTTAAGTAATATTTATTTAAAATCAATATGATAAAAATAATTCCTAATTGCCGCTAGGTTGGAGTAGCAAGTTTTTGACTGTGTTTGAAAGAATCAAAAGCGTGTGAATTGGTCGCACCTAGGAAAACGCATTGCAAGGCAACACGTCAGGTGGATTCACCGCAAGTCAATCCACCATCCACCATCCACCATCCACCATCCACCATCCAGCAAGTAGATACTGTTATCCCCGTCAAGCTAAATGTAGTGCTGGATCGAATTTTTTACCTGATTTCAGCACACCAAATGCGACGTGAATCAGTTTACGCATCATTGCGCCGATAATCAGTTTGGCGGGCT
>JBASWK010000151.1:0-4800 GCA_049276435.1 Gallionella sp.
AGCTGCCCTCACTATATTTTTTTACAATATATTCAAATAGATGATAAAAACATTTCACTCCAGCAACTAAAAACTAACGACTAGCGACCAACAACTCAACACCCAATTACTTGTACACAATACCTTAAGTTGTTGCCTGCTAGTCGTTAGCGAGTCGTTGGTAGAGTGGTGGGGCGAGCAAGCCTTGTCCGCTCACAATTTTCAATATATTCATAGCGGCATACTCAATCTTTTGTTTTGCCAACTAAAAACTAATGACTAGAGACGCGTGGCTAATAAAACTTTGCTTTAAGCAGATGATTAGGCTATGATTTTCCCGTCGCGGAATCGCGTTATTTACATAGATTTATATCGGGGCAGCGGACGTGCCGTTGCGTGGTGACGCTTGGCAACTTGGTTGTGATAAGCGTGATTCAAATAGAGGTGATGTGATGAAGACAATGAAGAAAATTTTACCTTGGGCGTTGGCGTTGGGCATGTCGAACGTGGTGTTTGCAGCGGATTTTCATCCCCCCATGCGCGGTGCGCCAGATTTGCGCGTAGGCGGTGGGAGTCGTGCGGTGACCATGCAAATTGCGAAAATCAATTTGTACGCGCCTAAATCAGCGGGAATGACCCTGACGGAAAGTCCCGTTTTGTATTGGCATCTCTCTAAAGCACTTTCTGTCCCTGTGGAAATTCAGCTGCTTGCGACAGGGAGCGATAAACCTGTATTGACGGTTTCAATGTCAACCGTGGCGGCGGGGGTGCATAAATTTAATTTAGCGGAATATGGCGTGAAGCTGCAAACAGCGGTGGAATATCGCTGGCAGACAACGATTATTTGGGATGCGGCACTGCGTACTAAAGATACCGTAAGTAGTGCCAGCATCCAGTACACACTCCCAGCCTCGAACACAGTCACCAGCAGTTCTCGTCCGCGTGAGTTGGTTGAGCAAGGGTTTGTTTATGATGGCATCGCAGCCATTTCGGCACAAATCGAAGCAAACCCCAGTAATGCTGCTTTGCGTGAAGAAAGGGCTGCGCTACTAGAACAAATTGGTCAAACGGAAGCCGCGAAAGCGGATCGTAAGTAGTCCATGCTTTAAGGGAGGGAAGCTGGCAGTGCCTCGCGTATCCCTTCCCTTCCCCTTGGTGGATATACGTATCCGCACAACGTTTAATGTATTGAAAATTGAGTTTCTTGCAAAATAGCCAACTGCGATAGTTTTAACAGATTTCTCCGTGGATACGAACGAAAGCTTCTGGTCTGAGAGTGCCCAGCACAACTACGACGGAGTCACGGTTCAAAGAGAACAGCTTCATGGCTCTTACCCAACTTGTTTTTGGTCATCGCCCGTTGGCAATATCATCCTCTTGTAGCGGAATGGCATCATCATGCCCTGCCTGAGAAGTGATAGCCACAGCGAGGAAATCGCCAAATGGTTCTGGGGATGTAAGCAGCATAACTGGACGATTTTTTCGGTGGGTCAGGTCGGAAAACGGAAAAGGGATTTGGACGATGTCAGAGCGTTTTAACATTGTTCCACACCCCGTCATCTTGATTATCCCAAACATGCTGCATCACAATTTCCTGCGCGCGCGCCAAGTCGGACATCTCTGCGCGATCTGTTTAGATATTCGATAAAATGCAAAGCTTCAAGTGCCAAAGATTCTGGTAACGGCTTGGCGACTTCGTAAATTTGTTCAGCGATTGACATCAATGTACCCCTTACCAAATGACATGCGGTTAAGCTTAACTTCCAACCCCTCCAGAGGCAAGCAAGCAGTGTTGATAAAGTTCTGCGTAAGATGCCAAATCAGACATCTTCCCCACTATCAAATCGATTTGCGCCCCGCTTTTGTGGCATCGACCTCGAATGAAATGTTAGGCTGTTTTATCATTTAATATCAATAACGTACAAAATAATTAAAACAATTCGAGTATGACCACATTCCCGCTGAATGACTTCCTCCCGTGATGCCGAAGATTGATACATTCGGCGCAATAACGATTGTGGCCTGCCGCGCTGGAGCACCTTGTTGGGCGATCGATAAATCAATAGATTTCTTCATTGCTCGAATTCGTTATTTTTATGACATTAACTTTTTCGTTATATCTGAAAACTTCATCAGAACCGAGAAAAGCAAGGCGAAGTTCATTTTGTGGAATAAGATATTTTTTGAACCAATTTCCTTGAAGTGCCTCACCTTCTCTCCATCTTGCGCTGGCAACAACCTCCCATGTCGCCCCCCAAAACCAAGCCCCCATTTCAATGTTGGTTCCAGAAATCGCTCTGAGCTTTACGGAGCACATTTCGTGTTCAATAGGAAATATATTCTTATAGAAATCATTTCTATAATTTATATAGTCACTTGCGAACCAGCCTTCATATTCTTTCGGGAAATACTCATTGTAAAGATTCAGGTCACGGGAGCCCCGGAAATAGGAAATCATTTCCCTTATCACTTCAGCGTTTGCGAGCGTTAAGTAATTGGCAAGCGACCTTCCAATCGCTGCATCCCAAGATACACCCCAATACGGGATCATACTTTTCACAAGGCAACGGGCGCGAAGGGCTGCAAATTCTTTAATATTACTGACTCTTCCTAAAGTGGACCGTATCGAAGCCGCCATATCGGATATCTCATTGGCATTGGACCCGAAGAACATAGAATCCTTTTCTAAATACTTTGGTATTTCCACAAGAAATTGACGGAGAGTATTCTCGTAGTGTCCCATCTGTTCTGGCCACTCAATTTCTATTTTATCCTCAGTTTTAGCAATTTTTTCAACCGCAAGACGGCAAGAAACAATATCCGCGTTGACCTTATCCGAAAATCGGAGAGAGATGCCGACGCTGTCTGGCTCTTGGGCATTCCTCCATTCTTCTGGCAAGTAACTAGACAGAAACTTAAGCAGCAGCTGATGCTTGGTATCGTTACCATTCTCAATTTTTGCAATAGAAAAATGGTCTGAGTTTGGGATCTTGATTGCATCACCGAAATATTTCGCGCCAGCGAAGGGCGGTACGACTTGCCTAAAAACAAGAAACTTTGGCAAAACAATAAAAGTGTCTTCAACTAACTCCTTCCCTTTGATCTGAAGATGCCCATCTTCCTTCAAATTTATAAAATCACTATCCAATCCATTAAGCCAAATATTATCTTCTTGGAAGCGTAGCGCCCTAGCTTGAGAATGTTTGAAGAATTTTGCCAACGGAGCCAGCCAGTTTGCGTAATTAGATCCCAAAGATGGCGAGGCAATCAAAAACAGGCCAATTTTTTTATTGGTTCGCTCCAAATGCGCTGCATTTTGAACAACGTATTTTCGAGCGACTATCCCACCCATACTATGACATACGAAAATTAGCGTTTCGCAGTCACTTACGGAATCTAGAGCTAACTTTTCTTTCAGTGCATCAACTACATCGTTAAGACTGTAGTGGCCAGAAAAGAAATCTGTTTTGTACTCAAAGTTATATATTCCGAATTTTGAAAATCCATTTTCATTAGCTAATTGTGTAGGCCAATGAGTTCCATTGGAATGTGTCCAGCAATCCGCACTTGAGGAAAATATGCCGTGGATAAATATCACGGCTACACGACCTTCAGAAGGTTTGTTAAGCCACGTTCCTTTCACTGAGAGAGTCCCCAAAGTTTGAGAGCGATAATTGCATTATCATAAAAATGATGGGACATACTTTCAATCATGTGCGCCCAACGTAAAAGTGAGGGGCTGCGCGCTTTTGCGTAGTCCCTCTCGACTGAAAGGTTAGTCGTACCCATTACTTCGGAACTTGCTTAACAGCCTCCGTTGCCTTTTCTGCGGCCTTTTCAGCTGCAACCTGCGCCTCTTTGGCAGCCTGAAGCGCTGCCTCAATAGCCGTTTTCGTTGTGGCTGTCTGGTTTGCTAGATCGATGCCTCTGAGTGTCTGTGCCGTTGGAATTTCCTGTGCAATTAAGGCGAAAGACGCATTAAGGAGTGCCTGATATTTCGTCCAAAAGTCCTCTTTGTCCTTGATAAGACCATTCATGTTAGCTTGGCATAACGAGAACAGCCCATCTCGGAACAGCTGAACACCTTGGGAGCGATAAAAAAGAGAAACGACTGACGTGTTTAGCGTTTTCGAGAACTCTGCGCTAGCCCCAGCAGACTTTCCGCTGGTATCTTTTGCGGCTGCCTCAGCCAATGCACGGATGCTACTTGCAATATTCTGCGCCACGTCAGGAGGCGGCTCTGCGCAAACAACGACTTCGGCGGGTGATACGGCATTGTTTACGTTCCTGACTACAAGAACAGTTCGACGTTCAGGCGTAAGTGAAAAGATATTAGTTTTTCGATCAGAGAAAATGCTCCCCACGTAGTCTTGGCGAACTGGGTCTTCCATTGGAGGGGTAAATAGAGCGCACCCTGAGATCATGCAGCATGCACTGGCAATTAATATTAATTGTTTCATATACACCCCTTAGTATTTGAACGGCTAACGTAAAATGCACCTCATAGTACAACTAATTTTTCTAGCTGAACAGGTGGGTAATTAATTTTCTATGAAAAATACTTGTTTTATATCAATGAGAAGAATGCTTTTAGTACACCTTGATTTTGAATAATGAAAATCTGAAACACACCTACGATGTTTGGAAATTCTGCCACCCCCACATCCTCCCAGGGATTCAGAACCCATATAAATACCATTTATAATGCTTCCATATTGAAAAAACAGAGGTGCTATTTATGAAGACAACAACTTTGGTGCGGAATGGGGTGACTGCGGAAATGGTGGGCTTGATTTCGCGCTTGGTTGACCAGATTCCTTG
>JBASWK010000152.1:0-13992 GCA_049276435.1 Gallionella sp.
CGCGGCTCACCCACGTTTTGCGTGTCGCTACGGGCACATCCCAGACTTTTTTTTAAGCCAATCCAGCTCCATCTTGAGCCGCCCAATTTCAGCATACAACCGCTCCGAACTGCTCGCCTCATCCACAGCCTTCACCCCGCGCTTGACCTCAAACAAACTCGCCGCCTGCGTTTGCAATTCCCTCTTCCATAACCCCACCTGCGTCGGGTGAACCCCATGCGCCTGACCGATCTCATTCACCGTCTTCGCACCCCCAACCGCCTCAAGCGCGACCTTAGCCTTAAACGAACCCGTAAATTGCTTACGCTTACTTTCACTCATTATTTACTCCTTTTTTATCGCAGGAGACTATCTTAAATCAGTGTCTGGAAAGTGGGGTCCACTATACCCAGCAAAATAAAATAAGCAACTTTTGAACTATTTCCGAAACTCACACTCTGAGACTGTGAATAATGAATGTTATTCCACGTTTCTCCTCCCTGAGCGTGTATCTTAACCCTGTTAAGATTCTTTTAGCCCCCAACTGGATTTGGGGGCTTTTTTTGCCTACCATATCGTGGGTTTGAATACCATTAAGCCATAAACCACCAAGGTCGCGGGGAAGGCGACCATGCCGAGGCGTTCCCAGAGTTGAGCGTATCGCCAATAGCGCGGCGGCAAGTCGGTTTGGCTTTCAAACGCCGTGCGTGCCATTTTTGCCATCTGAATTTGCAGCCACACCACGGGCAACCAACTCGCCCCCGCGACGACAAACAGCGCGTAAGTCGCCCATAACCACGGGGCATCAAAACCATAGCCGCCGAGATACACCATCGTAGCACCCGTGGCGGGTTGCACCAGCACGGCGAGAGTGGTAAACCAATAATCAGCGCGTATCACCAGCCGCGAGACTTCGGCGATAGCGGCGACGTTTCGGGTGCGATTGATGAAGTACAAATAAAACGCGCTACCAAATCCCACGCCCACCAGCAGCACGCTGGACAAAATATGCAGCCATTTCAAGCATAAATAGACGTTCATTGGGCGCGCTCCTCGTATTGAATCAACAACCACAGCAACAGCAAAATCGGTAAATTTTTCAGCACGGGCGCGAAGAGGTGCAGCCAGTAGGCGGGCAAAAAGATGAGGATAATCAAGCTATATGCCGCAATCAGCGCGGCTTGTACTTGCCAGAGTCGGCGACTGGGACGCAGCAAGGTGAGGATGCCTAAGGCTAAATCCAAACTCGCCGATCCATACAACGCGACCTCCGCGATCCTGCCATCCAGCCCGACTTGCGCCAATAATGCCAAGCTGTCGCGCACGGGGAAAACCCCCAAGGACAGCGCGCCCGTCACCAGCCAAATCAACGCCAGCGTGGCGCGGATAAGGTTTAAATCACGCGCTTTCATGCTCAATAAATGTCCGAAAACTGCGCGGCGCACGCTGGAGCAATCGGGCAAAATCCGTCGCGTCGGCGGTGTTGCCCGCTGCCAGCATGGCGAAAGTGTCGCTACACAAGGGGCTGTTGGGGGCGTAATCGCCGAGGCTTGCCATGATGCGCACCAGCCAGCGCGGCAGGGCGATATGGTAAGCGGGGCGGCGATGCAGTTGGGCGCGGTAGCTGTCCAACATCCCGCGCATCGTAGTCGGTTCTGCGCCCACGACGGCGACAGTTAGACTCACCGCGTCAGGAGTTGCCAGCCAATTCACCACCGCCGCGCCGAGGTCGTCGATATGCACGGGCTGCAACGTTTGCTCACCGCCCATCGCCAAGGCGTGCAGTGGCAGCTTCGCCAATTGCCGAAAGAGCTGCGCGCTTGCGCCGTCTGCGCCATAAATCACCGACGGGCGCAAACACAAGGCGGGGCAAGGCAAGCGCGATACCGCCTGTTCCGCGACGATGCGTGTGGTGAAATACGGCACGGCAACCCCGCTTTCCACGCCCAAGGCGGAAAGATGCACCACGCGCCGCACGCCCGCTTCGGCACAGGCGGCGAACAACGCCAGCGGCGTGTCGGTGTGCAACGCCTGCATCGGATTGGTACTGCTGTCGCGCAGCACGCCCACCGCATTCACCACCACGTCGATGCCCGCCAAACGCGGCAACCACGTCGCCTTGTTCCTGTCACGGCGAAAATCCACCGCGATGTCCGTCGCCAAAGTCGGACGACGCACCGCCGCAATCACGTTATACCCAGCATCCCGCAACGCCCGCGCCAAATGCCGCCCCACAAAACCGCTCGCCCCGCAAAGTAAGATATTCATTGGATTCCTTTCGTAAATGTAAGCAGCCTACATCTAACTATCTGCATTCAAACAACATTGTTCCCTCCCCTTCAAGGGGAGGGCTAGGGTGGGGATGGGGTATAACCACCGCGTTCTGCAAAGCCATCCAGATACGGAGGTTGGCGGCGGAATTTACAGCGAGTTGCCGACCGCGTAGTCGTTGCCATCACCGTGTTTCTGCATCGGTCATCTGGTTACACAGTGTTCGCTGAAGCTATCTGCCGATAATCGCGCTTCTCTACCCCATCCCCACCCCAACCCTCCCCTTGAAGGGGAGGGAGTAGGCTTGCTATTATTTTGATTGAAAATCATCATGTTAGATTCATTAAATCAAAACCTGCATATTTTCAAAGCGAACACGCCCCTGCCCGACAAGCCCGACTACGCCGTTGCGCTTGCCATGCGGCGCATTTTTCCCAAACCACAAACACCAGTGGCAGCCCCGTCCAAGACAGCAATTGCCGATGGCGCGCCACCAAAGGGTAAAGCCTGAGCATCACGGGGCGGGTTAATTTACCGCCCCATAAACGCGCAATCCCCGTCATCCCCACCGTTCGGTGCAGCAACGCAAACGCATCCACGCCCGTGATCCACGCGCCCGCCGCATCCTGCAAATGCAAACTCGCCATCATCGCCGCCCGCGTCACACCCGCTACCCGAAACGGCGCATCGTCAAAATCCGTCGCCGAGCAATCCACCCAAGCCAGCCGTAGCATGACGTCATGCAGCCGAATCACCGCCATTTCCCGCTTGCACAAGGCACACGACGCATCAAAATACACCGTCAAATTCTCATTCATCATAACCTCCAATTATTTCTGTCAAAACAGAAATAAGCAAGTAAAAAAATACCGCCTATTTCGCCAACAGCAACAACTGCTGAATTTTTGCCCCTAACTTCATCACCTTCATCAAGGTCGCGGGATCGAGTTTCAACATCTGATCGCCCCAGGTTGACAGCGACTCCATCAATTCCAGCGTTTCCTTGATGCGCTGCTGCACCGCCCGTTCTTCTTGCGACAAATCGCTGCTGTGCAAACACTCGCGCAGCACGACAATGGTTGGGTCAAACTCCCGCTCCTTGCGCTCGCTCACCACCGTGCGAAACAACGCCCACACATCGGTCGAGGTGACGAAATGATCGCGGCGGTCACCCAGCACATGCACCATCTGAATCAAATTCCAGTTCTGTAACTCCTTGATACTATTGCTGACATTCGAGCGCGCCACTTCCAAGGTCTCAGCGATTTCATCCGCAGGCATAGGCTTGCCCGCCAGATACAGCAACGCGTGGATTTGAGAGACAGTCCGATTCACCCCCCACTTAGAGCCCATTTCGCCCCAGTGAAGCACAAACCGCTGCGCGACAGGATTTAGTTTCATGGTGTGTACTTTAGACGCGTCAGTTATTTCTGTCAAGAGAGAAATTGCAAGCATTTACTTGAGGGTAAAACGTACGCTGAGCGTGCGCATTAAATCAAAGGTGTCAGGAAATGGCAAATGATCGCAATCGTTACAGTTGGTGATAGCCAATCGGTTATATATCGACCGAAAGTACGACCAAATGCTCAGGCAACGCACCCGTGACAGCCGCAAGAGAGATACCACGATCCAGCGTGATGAAGCAACCGCCTTGCTGCACGGCAAGTGCCAATAGGTAAACATCCGTTAAGTGGCGGGAGCTGAGAATATTGTCCCAACGTAATCCTGCTAGATTCAATAAACTGATGGAATCTGCCCAGAACGCATGGCTGGGATGTTGCGCCGCCTCGGCTAAACGGGCGGCGACTTGAGCGGCGGGAACGGTGTTGGGGTAATTGGGCTGCGAAAGAATACGGATGCAGCCGTTTTCGGTAATCGGGCAAGAAGCCCAACCTGCCGCGATGTTTTTATTGAGCCAATCGGTGACCAATGTGTGATGAACATGGTTGCCATCCAGCAAAGCAATCAGAATATTGACATCCAGCAATGCGCGCATCACACACCCTCAGCATCGCGTAAGCGGTTGACTACATCGTTAGTGGTAATCGTTTTGCCCGCCATAAACGGGCGAAAACCTGCGACCGATGGCGCACTCGATTCCGTGGCAATGTCCATGGTTTGCCCTGTTAATACGCGCCGCAACAAGCGTGAAACAACTTGTCCAGCGGATATATTTTGGCTGCGCGCCAAGGCTTTTGCGGCTATTAAAATATCGTCGTCAATGTCTAAAGTCGTGCGCATGATGTTCACCTGTTTGTTTGATGATTTGATGCTACGACATCACAACATCAAATGCAATGTGTCAGCCCCGATAAGCTGCGCAATAAGGTGGCGAGAGCGGTTAATTTTTGGTATTTGATGCGCTATCGTCATAGTGTTGTTGCGCTTGGGTAACTGCTCCCCAGTTTTTATCTGCCCACGCGCACACTTGTTGGTAAATAGGCGCGAGGCTAATGCCCAACTCCGTCGCAGAATACTCCACGCGCAGCGGCACTTCGGCATAAAGCACGCGCAGCACCAAACCTGCGCGCTCAAGATCGCGTAATTGTTTGGTGAGCATTCGCTGGCTTACGTCAGGAATATATCGCCGCAATTGTGAAAAACGTTGCGTGCCATGCAGAATCAGGACATACATAATTGCAGGACACCATCGACTTCCAATCAATGCCATCGTTATTTCGACTTTTTCTACTTGTGGGTTCATGTCGGTTCTTTAAACGTACTAGATTACAAAATTGTGCCTAATTGACAATATATACCAGCTTTCGCGATACTGTCTATCTCAATAAAACTCCTCTTCAATACAGATGGCACTCCCTCGAATTCTCTTGATTGGCGCAACAGGTTTAACTGGACAGCACATTTTACGACGGGCGGAAAGCCAAGGGCTGCGTGTCCGTGCGCTGGTGCGAAGACCCAGCAAACTTCCCTCCGAACTGATTGCGGCGCATGAGGTGAAGCGGGGCGATGTGCTAGATTTAGCCGCATTGACGGATGCCATGACGGGCGTGGATGTGGTCATCAGTGTGTTGGGGACACACTTAACCGTCAAGCCCGTTTCGCTCCTGTCTGTCGGCACAACCAACCTCATTCAAGCCATGCAAACCTCAGGCGTAAAACGTCTGTTGTGCGTCACGGGCATGGGGGCGGGTGATAGCCGAGGTCATGGCGGCTTTGTGTATGACCATCTTATTTTGCCAACCTTGTTGCGCAGTATTTACGCCGACAAAGATCGTCAAGAGCAAATCGTTGCGCGCAGTGATTTGGATTGGGTGTTGGTTCGACCTGCGCGGTTAGTGAATCGCACCGCCCCCCAGCGTTATCGCGAAATTACGCAGTTTAATGATGAGCAGATGCACACCATTTCGCGCATAGATGTCGCAGATTTTCTGGTCAACGAGTCACTTTTTCCCCGCTATCACCAGCAAACCGTTAATTTAACCACTTGATTATATTTATTTTTCAACATATCACACAGGAGGAACACCGATGACCAATACAAACCAAACGACGACAATGCAAACGATCCCATTTGCCGTCAAAATTTTTACTTGGGTGCTGATTTGCGCGGGACTATTTTTCGTATATGTGTTCACCTTTAACCCTGGGTTGGCTTTCCCAGGGGCAAGCATCACAGATTATTCCTCGCAACTTGGCTTTGCCAGCACAGGCGTGCGCGTGCTGGGCAGTGTGGTTGCGTTGCTGATTTCTGTGATTTATAACAAACCGCAATGGTTATTGATTACGCTGGTTTCTCGATTGGTGATCGAAGTCGGCGACATCGTAGTTGGCGTGGCAACAGGCGGCACGATGGCGAATAACATCATGATTGGGATACTCGCGCTGTGCGAACTTTGGGCGATTTTGAAACTGATCAAAGCGTAGCAAAATCAAATTGCTTTAATAATTCAACGGTTTCAAACAGGGGCAAGCCCATTACGCCAGAATAACTGCCCGACAAATTTGCGATAAACGCGCTGGCAATCCCCTGAATCGCATATCCCCCTGCTTTATCAGCATATTCACCTGTTGCTAAATATGCCTGAATGCGCGCCTCGCTCAAGGGGGCAAAACGCACGACCGAAGTGGAAAGGGCAAGCTCCAATTTATCGCCCAAGCCCACCGCAACTGCGCTTAATACGCGATGTTCCCGCCCCGATAAACTGCGCAACATCGCGGCAGCGTGGTCAAGATTGTCCGCCTTACCCAAAATCTGCGCGCCCAATACCACGCTGGTATCCGCCGCCAGCACGGGGGCGACGGGCAGACCACGCGCTGTAACCATCGCCAACCCTGCGCGCGCTTTTTCCAAACACACCCGTCGCACATAGATTTCAGGCGATTCATTGGCGTGCGGCGTTTCATCCACCGTGAAATCGGCAATGCCCGCGTGATGTAAAGGCAATACTTCAAAGGCAATGCCCACTTGGGCAAGTAATTCCCGACGGCGCGGGCTTTGGGAGGCGAGATAAAGAAAGGGGGAGGAGGACATTTAATCAATAATCAACTTGTTTTGTAGGACAACAAAAAGCCTTGCGCATTGCGCCGAATGGGATTCGTGCATCAACGCCTAGGCTTGAAACGAGGGCACATTCAGGAATGCACCCTATTTTAGCAACCTCATCGCAACCTCAAGTGCGATGACGCAGCCTCACATTGACTCACACCTGCGGATGTGCGCGTTTATCTCGGCTGTGCAAGCGATTCAAGCCGTTAAGATAGGCTTTGACCGAAGCGGTCACAATATCGGTATCCGCACCTTGTCCATTGACAATACGCCCGCCTTTGGACAAGCGCACCGTCACTTCGCCTTGTGCATCCGTGCCGCTGGTGATGTTGTTGACCGAATAAAGCTGCAATTCGGTACCGCTTTGCACGATGCTCTCAATCGCTTTAAAGGCCGCATCGACAGGGCCGCCGCCTTGACTTTCCGCTTGGCATTCCACATCCCCAATGAACATCACCACGCTTGCCACGGGCAAAATACCCGTTTCAGAATGGGCACGCAAAGAGACTAACCGAAAATGCTCCTTCACTTGGGCGGTCGCTTCATCGCTGACCAAAGCCTGCAAATCTTCGTCAAAAATTTCGTGTTTGCGATCAGCTAATTCTTTAAAGCGTTGAAAAACCACGTTAAAAGCGTCATCACTGGGAAACTCGATATTCAATGCGGTGAAGCGTGAACGCAAAGCATTGCGCCCCGACAATTTGCCTAAGGTCAACTTATTGGCATTCCAACCCACATCTTCGGCGCGCATAATTTCGTAAGTTTCGCGGTGTTTTAACACGCCATCTTGATGGATGCCCGATTCATGGGCAAACGCGTTCGCGCCGACAATCGCTTTGTTGGGTTGCACAGGGTAGCCCGTCATGCTGGACACCAATTTGGAAGTCGGCACAATTTGGGTGGTGTCGATACGGGTGTCTAAATTAAACACATCACGGCGCGTTTTAACCGCCATGACCACTTCTTCCAACGAGGCATTGCCTGCACGCTCGCCCAAACCGTTGATGGTACATTCGACTTGGCGTGCGCCGTTCATCACCGCCGACAAGGAATTCGCCACCGCCAAGCCCAAGTCGTTATGGCAGTGTGTTGACCAAATGACTTTGTCCGAATTCGGCACGCGGACAATCAATTCTTTCATGCGTTCGCCCCACGCAGCAGGGATGGAATAACCCACGGTGTCAGGCACATTCAAGGTGGTCGCGCCCGCTTTAATCACTTCATCAAAGATCCGCACTAAGAAATCCATGTCAGAACGCACCGCATCTTCTGCCGAAAATTCTACGTCATCGGTATATTCCAACGCCCATTTCACCGCTTGCACGGCACGTTCGATGACTTGATCGGGCGACATGCGCAATTTGTGCTGCATATGTATCGGGCTGGTGGCGATAAAGGTGTGGATACGTCCTGATTTAGCGGGGGTAATAGCTTCGCCCGCGCGACGCACGTCGTTTTCGCTGGCACGCGCCAAAGAACACACGGTCGCGTCTTTAATGGTTTCTGCCACTGCCTGCACGGCGGCAAAATCGCCAGGACTGGCGGCAGCAAAACCCGCTTCAATAATGTTCACGCCCAATTTTTCCAATTGGCGGGCGATGCGAATTTTGGTTTCGCGGGTCATGGCCGCCCCAGGACTTTGCTCGCCGTCGCGCAAGGTGGTGTCAAAAATAATCAATTGATTGCTCATGGTAAAAACTCCAGTTTGAATTTGGTCAATAGTTAAATACAGGTATGCGCAAGCCCGCCTCAAAGGGCAAGTGCGTTAAAAGCGAAAAGGGAATGTAATTAGTCTGCGCGACGCAGCAGCAGCGCGGCAAGCAAGCTGAAAGTGGAGTGAAGCTGGGAGATTTGGCGTGAGAAGTGCATAGGGCGAATATAACCAGTTTTTGCAATACGCGCAATCAAGACTTCAGTATTCTGTAACGACCAAGGCTGTTTTCGTTAAAAAACAGCCCGAGGAGCAAAAGGTGAAACGAAGTGTGCTGCTACATTTCACCACGCAGCGCATCACCTTTCATGTTTTTTAGGGTTTTGCAGCGGGCGTGATAGGCAAATTCGATTTGATGGTGGCATGTTGCTTCGCATCTTCCAGATAGGCACGGTAGATTTCCTCACCGATCATCTGACGCAATTGTTCTGCATAACGCGTGCGCTTGTCCTCGTCAACCTTTTCGGCTTCTTTGACCGCATCAACACGCACCAAGGTGTAACCCTCGGCGGTTTCATTGCCCACTGTCTGAGGTAGTTTCGCCTGATTCACTTGGAAAATTTGGCGGGTCAGTGCCGCATCAAAATTAGAACGTTGTGCGCGACTCACGGTTTGTGCTTCTGCCCATTGCACCGTAGGTACGCCGCCTTTTTGCAACTCTGCTAATTGGCTCTTACCCTGTTTAATCGCCAGTTCAATCGCCTGTTTACGCATCAATTTTTGTTGAATCGTGGCTTGCACTTCCGCCAAAGGACGCACGGTGGCAGGCTTGTGTTCCAGCAAGCGCGCCGCAACCAAGGTATTGGGTGCGACTTCTGTTGCCACGGTGTTGCGTTTGTTTTTCAGCACATCTTCACTGAAAACGGCTTGCAACATTTTTGCGGTCCAATGACCTGTCGGGGTCATGCTTGCAGACAGCCAATCGCTTTGTTCGATTTTTCCATTCACTAACGTGGCGGCAGACTTGAGTGTGTCACTTTGTTCATAAACCGCGTTATTGAATTTATCCGCTAACTCAGCAAATTGATCGGTCGCCTTCTGTTCGCGCAACTTACTGATGATTTCAGCACTGACTTCCGCAAAAGAAGGGACACTCGCAGGTTTAATCGCCACTAATTTGATAATGTGATAACCAAAATCGGATTTGACCAAGCCGCTGATTTCACCTGTTTTCAATGAGAAAGTCGCCTCTTCAAAAGGCTTAACCATCTGCCCTTTGCCAAAGAAGCCTAGGTCACCGCCATTGACGGCGGAACCAGGGTCTTGCGAATTCGCTTTTGCGAGTTCAGCAAAACTAGCAGGATTTTGTTTGGCTTGTTGTAACAACTGCTCGGCTTTCATCTTGGCGGCATCTTGCACCGCTTGTGGCGCGTCTGCGGCGGCGCTAATCAGAATGTGTGCGGCTTGACGTTGTTCTGCCACCTCAAACTCTTTAACGTGAGTATCGTAGTATTTTTGCGCATCTGCGGGCGAGATGTCGATTTTATCCATCAAATTGGCAACCGAAAATTTGACGTATTCCACCTTGGCTTGTTCAGGCACTTCAAATTCTTTGGTATTTTTGGTGTAATACTGTTTTACAGCCGCTTCGTCTACTTTCGTCTGCGCCATAAAATCTTGGAAAGACACAGTCGCCACACTCACGACGCGTTGTTGTTCATTCAAACGAATAATGTTGTCTGTGGTGGCGTTGGCAATAAAGCCATTTTGGGTATAGACCTCGCGTAGTTGTTGCGACAACAAATCATCGCGAACCTGCGCTTCAAACATCAGCGGCGACATGTTTTTATTCGACAATACGGTTTGATAACGTTTTTTGTCGAATTTGCCATTCTCTTGGAAGACTTCGATCCCACCAATCAACTCAGCAATTTGCGCATCGGTGACGGCAAGTCCAGCTGATTTAGCATTGGCGATCAATAATTTTTGAGCCACTAGCCCGTCTAAAACCACTTTTTTGATCTCTGGCGTTTCAAACATGGCGGCATCAAAATTCGCACCCAGCATTTGACGCATCCGATCTTGCTGTTGACGCATACCGTTTTCAAACTCTTGCGCGGTCACATCAACGCCATTGACCGTCGCCAGTGCGGCTGATTGTGTGGATTTGTTATACGAATCTACGCCGAAAAAAGCAAACGGTAGAATAATCAGCAGCAAAACGATTTGTACGAAACGTTTTCTTTCTTGGACGAAATCGAACATGGTGAGTGATCCTAAGCAAATTGATAAACGGCAGATATGAAAAAAGGCGAACTTTCGTTCGCCTTCCATTTTGGCGGAGTGGACGGGACTCGAACCCGCGACCCCCGGCGTGACAGGCCGGTATTCTAACCAACTGAACTACCACTCCTGTACTCGTTTTAGTCTGGTGGGTGCTGACGGGGTCGAACCGCCGACAATCGCCTTGTAAGGGCGGTGCTCTACCAACTGAGCTAAGCACCCGACTAAGAAAAGCTAGTTTACAGCATCTTTTAAACTTTTACCAGCAGAAAATTTAGGAATTTTTGCAGCGGCAATTTGAATCGTTTCACCCGTCTTAGGATTGCGCCCATTACGGGCGGCACGTTCACCCACTTTGAACGTACCAAAACCCACTAGATTAACGGTATCCCCATTTTTCAAAGCTGTTTTAATGGATTCCACAGTAGCATCCAGGGCGCGCGCTGCGGCTGCCTTGGAAATGTCAGCGGATGCGGCAATTGCATCAATCAGATCAGACTTATTCACAGTAAAACTCCTCTTCTGTTGTTTGTTTTGGTTTGAAAAATAGGTTATCCCTAGCCAACCGACTTTATATCAAGGCAACAGGACTTTGGTCAAGCAATTAGATGAAATAGTTGCTGCCGCCCACACAAAACTAATGTTTAACGACTTCGGCAGCCTCCTGCGAGGCAGTTTCAGCCACCAATTCGCCCACCAACTTAAGCTCAATGCTCTCAACCAAGGGCACGGGTTTACGCTCTAAAGCAATATCCAACACCTCTTCCACCCATTTTACGGGATGAATATCCAAGCTGTTTTTCACCTTATCAGGAATTTCTGCCAAGTCTTTCACATTCTCAACGGGAATGAGTACGGTTTTAATTCCGCCGCGTTGTGCCGCCAACAGCTTTTCTTTCAGCCCACCAATCGGCAACACTTCACCGCGCAAGGTAATTTCCCCTGTCATCGCCACATCCGCCCGCACAGGAATCCCCGTCAAAGCAGAAACTAACGCGGTACACATCCCCACCCCCGCGCTAGGACCATCTTTAGGGGTCGCACCTTCAGGCAAGTGAATATGTAAATCAGTCTTGTGATAAAAATCCTCATCAATACCCAGTCGTTTGGCGCGACTGCGCACCACACTCAACGCGGCTTGAATCGACTCTTGCATCACGTCGCCTAGCTTGCCTGTGGTCGTGGTCTTGCCTTTGCCTGGCAACACGGCAGCTTCAATGGTCAGCAGCTCACCGCCCACTTCCGTCCATGCCAGCCCTGTGACTTGACCCACTTGGTTATGCTTTTCTGCCACGCCATAGGAATAATGGCGCACGCCTAAGTATTTATCCAAATTGCGCGAAGTGATGGTGATTTTGCTTGCCCCCTCTTTGAGCAATAAAGCTTTGACCACTTTGCGGCAAATTTTGGAAATCTCACGCTCCAGTCCGCGCACCCCTGCTTCCCGCACGTAATAACGCACGATGTCGCGCAAAGCACTTTCGGCAATGCTAATTTCCTCTGCCTTCAAGCCATTATTTTTCAAGGCTTTGGGCACAAGGTAGCGGGTGGCGATGTTGATCTTTTCGTCTTCCATGTAGCTGGAGACAAAAATAATTTCCATCCTATCCAGCAACGCATCAGGAATATTGAGCGAATTGGCGGTTGCCACAAACATCACATCGGACAAGTCGTATTCCACTTCGACATAATGATCGACAAACGTCCCATTTTGTTCAGGATCAAGCACTTCCAGCAACGCAGATGACGGATCACCGCGCATATCCATGCCCATTTTATCGACTTCATCCAGCAGGAACAGCGGGTTTTTGACCGCAACTTTGCTCATATTCTGCAAAATTTTTCCTGGCATCGACCCAATATAAGTACGACGATGACCGCGAATTTCGGACTCATCGCGCACTCCGCCCAAAGACATCCGCACAAACTTGCGATTGGTGGCGCGGGCAATGGATTGCCCCAATGAGGTTTTACCCACACCAGGAGGTCCGACCAAGCACAGTATCGGGGCTTTCAGTTTATCGACGCGCTGTTGCACGGCGAGATATTCCAAAATGCGCTCTTTAACCTTATCCAAGCCATAATGATCCTCTTCCAGCACCACTTGTGCTTGCTTCAAATCCGCGCTGATTTTGGTTTTTTTCTTCCACGGCAGCCCGATCAGCACATCAATGTAATTCCGCACTACACTGGCTTCGGCAGACATAGGCGACATCATGCGCAACTTTTTCAGTTCGGCTTCTGCCTTGGTTTTGGCTTCTTTCGGCATGTGTGCCGCTTTGATTTTTTTCTCTAATTCTTCAATATCCAAGCCATCTTCGCCTTCGCCTAACTCTTTTTGGATGGCTTTGACTTGTTCATTCAGGTAGTAATCGCGTTGGCTTTTTTCCATCTGCCGTTTTACTTGACCGCGAATGCGTTTTTCCACTTGCAGAATATCAATTTCCGCTTCCAGCAAACCCAGCAAATGCTCCAGACGCTTGCGCACGTCAATAATTTCCAATACCGCTTGCTTGGCTTCTAACTTCAGTGGCAAGTGCGCCACGATGTTATCGGTCAAACGCCCCAAATCCTCAATGCCGCTCATAGAAGTCAGCAATTCAGGGGGGATTTTTTTATTGAGCTTCACGTAATGATCGAACTGCGCTAACAAAGCACGCCGCATCGCTTCGGTTTCGCTACTGCTCGCTTCCTCCACCGCGATGACATTCACCTCGGCTTCAAAATAGCCGCCCGCATCAAACACGCGCTGCACCGCAATACGCTTCGTTCCCTCGACTAACACTTTAACCGTGCCATCGGGCAGCTTCAGCATTTGCAAGATATTGGCAAGACAGCCAATCGGGTAGAGATCCTCAGTGACAGGATCGTCTTTGGCAGCGGATTTTTGCGCCGCCAACACAATGCCTGTGCTGGCAGTCATCGCCCTTTCCAAGGCTTGGATAGACTTAACGCGCCCGACAAACAGCGGAATAACCATGTGGGGAAACACCACCACATCGCGCAAAGGCAATAGCGGGTGGGTCGTGAAGGCAGGGACGGTACTTTGTTCAGTCATGGCAATAACCTATTGGTGAAGTCGGAAAGCTAAGTGGGGATGGCTTGATAAAATTCAAGTTATGCCCACCTAAGATCGTTGGTTAAAGCTAGAAAACAGGGGGCAGGTCTGAATGACACTTACTTAAGCTCAAAACCCCCGATGCGGCACGGATTAACATTTTTTCACCATCCTCTAAAAGCGGGCTGAACTACCGTTCCTTCCCCTTCAGAGGGGGAGAGCGAAGCGAGGGGGCAATTAGGA
>JBASWK010000153.1:0-6966 GCA_049276435.1 Gallionella sp.
CCTCAAGCGCGACCTTCGCCTTAAACGAACCCGTAAATTGCTTACGCTTACTTTCACTCATTATTTACTCCTTTTTTATCGCAGGAGACTATCTTAAATCAGTGTCTGGAAAGTGGGGTCCACTATAGAAATAGGAAAAAACAGCTTGTTGCGTTAACTGAGTTTGGCAAAGCAATCACCCAAAGCACGCATCTCACGAAAGAAGATATGCTTGAACTGGTGTTTAGAGAATACGCTCGCAAAGCCATGTCAGTGAGCAATATGTACATTGCGTTGCTGGATAGTAGAAACATGATTACTTTCCCATTGTTTTATCAAACCGATTATGAAACAAGTGAACTCACGTTTATCAATGTTGCGCCTCGTTATTTTGATAAAAATTCAAACCAAAAGGGGCGAACCGAAGTCATTCTGGAAACGAAACAGCCAATTCTTATACACACGCATAAAGAGTCAATAACATGGTACAACCAGCCAGGACACGAAGAAAAAATAGGCAACCCTTTTGCTTCATGGGTTGGCGTACCCATTTTAAGCAATGGCGAATCTGTTGGCGTAATCGGGGTTTATCACCCAACGATTGAGCATCTATATACCGAATTCGATATTCTTTTTCTTGAAAATGTTGCGACACATCTTTCTGATCTATTGATTCGGTTTGAATTACGCAATGCTCAATCGACAATTGTTCAAAATGAAAGTTTATTAACGACTACCCTCATTGCACAAGACATTACACGTCTCGTAGGCAACGCGTTCGGTTCGCTTTCTATCAATATTGCGCAATCAAAAGAAGATGTTAAACGTGCTATTCAAACAAATGATGTCTCACAGCTTAAATATACGAGAGACATCCTATGTGATGCTGACTCGGTGCTTGACCTTATTCGCAGTGATATAAGTCAAATTGTCAGCACTGAAGCCCAAGAGGTATCTATCCGTGATGTAACAAGCAAACTTGTTGAACAAGTCAAATTCGAGAAGCAATTAAAAAATGTATCGTTTTACAATGATTATCCTGTTCAAGACATCAAGATAAAAGCCTCCTATCGTAGTGTGACCAATTGCCTTTATGCTGTGCTAGACAATGCAGGTGCAGCATTGTCCGAACAAGCCCAACACCCCACTTTCAGAGATTTATATCTACAAATTCATATTTGGAATAACAACGGGCTTGTCTTGATAGACATTACTGATAATGGCACGCCCATTTTGCCTGATATTAAAGCGCATCTTTTTGAAATAGGTGTAACCAGCAAAAGTAATGGAAGTGGTTATGGGTTGTGGCGTGCTCACGCTATAGTTGCTTCAATGGGCGGCATGTTGGAGTTACTCCAAACAAAAGAACCGCTTAAAACATTTCGTATCACATTGCCCATATTCGGAATAATGCCGCCTACTCCATTGGCATTTGTCATTGATGATGAGCGTTCATGGCGCAACATTCTTACCAAATGGTTGGTCGAAGAAGGATTTCAGGTTAAAACAGCTGAAGATGTTGATGGTGCCCAGATACTATTTAGTGAAGCAAAATCGCCACCTCAAGTTGTACTATTGGACCTTGCACCAGACAAAAAACAGGAGGGCAATGCCACAGAGCTGAATTTGATTGCAGCAGCTAAAAAACTGGGGGGCGATGTACGTGTGATTGTGCTGGCAGGTTATGCAAAGAAAGAAATAGGTGATGCTGATTTGCTACTAGAAAAAGTGAGCGATAACGGTGCGCTGACACGAAGTTATTTTCTGGAAAAAATACGAAAAGTTTTGCTTAAATGAGTACAAGCATGACTAACGAGCCATATAAAATTTTCCTGTTAGTTTCGAGTGGTGATTGCAACCATGAAAAAAGCTACTATTACCCAACAGCAAATGGCGACATACCCGCACCTGAAGATGATTCTATGCTTTTGTCCAGCTTTAATACTCTCAAAAAAGCAGTGTTAGAACTTGGATTCGCCATCGAAATACACGCCACCAATAGTTGCCAACAGTCTTTTAACGCAATGAAAATCATGGCTAATAAGCCAAACCTCATAGTCAATGTTCAGGATAGTAATTCATCGCATTTTTCAAGAGCATTTCACGAATACGTTCAATTGAACCATGAGACTCAAAATATAAAAAAAATAGTAATTGAAGACTCTTTTTCACTAGAAAACTCATCCAAGCCACTCTTGTTTTATCCCCAAAGTAATACTTGGCATATAAGAAAAAGGGATTTTGAGAACAACTCGCGGTTTATTCAAAAATTACTTAATACGCTACTCAATATTCCTCCTATTTATATTTCTTACGGGAATGAATCGGGGGAAGAAACTCCAGTTATTGCATTAAAAATAAAAAATTACTTGGGGGGTGCGCTGCCTAATGTCAGCATACTTTACGACAAAGACCTGAAACTTGGACAAAGTATCGGCGAGTACATAAATAAGTTAAAGGGGGGGCAAAACATCATCCTCTTAATTAACGAAAAATATCTCACCTCAATACATTGTATGGGTGAGTTCTTAGGCGTTCTAGAATGCTCAAAAAATGGAGATGACCTAAAAGCAAAAATACACCCTATTATTCTAAAATCGGCAAAAAGATTCATTTATGACGATGATCCTGCCGCGCTATTAGTTATTGAAAAATACTGGAACGAAAAAAGGGATGAACTTTTAATAGCTTTAAAAGAGAGAGGGACGTTACCGAATCGCCAACAAGAAAAACTGGAGCTTATCAATCGAATTATCGCCATCATGCCTGACTTCCCAGACATCCTTAGTGATTACTATAACTTGCCAATAGAAACTCACCTCGAAAGCAACTTTGCTGAATTGTTTTGGGCAATCAACATCCAACTAGAAAAGAATGGTTATATGAATTTCTACAACAATGAAAAAGAAATGAATCAAGTATTAAGCCAAACAAAATCGCGGGAATGATTGCCAACATCGTCAGTTCGACCTTGCCTTTTTCGGCAACCAAAATCAGGATAGCTGACACCAGTCCAATCGCCCATTGCTTGCACGCCGAACTATTGCCCGCCATCCGATTGATAATCCCTTGATATAAATCAATATGTTTCATCACCGCACTGGAATCTGGCTTCAATAAATTCGCATCGCTCATGTTGCTCTCCTCAGTTGGTTGTGGTCGTGCAGGATTCTACTGCATTCCCCCTCATTCTCATTGCACCTTAGTCATTTTTGGTAGATGCGCTGCGCTTATCTACCCTACATCCAAGGTGTGCCTTGTTATACTGACGCATTTAAAAATCGCAATTATTCTAGCGAATATACCAATATAACGCTAAAATAATAGCACTATGGCTAAAAAAACCGCTCCCCTTCTCCCTTCCACCGCCGATTTGTTGGTTCAATTCGGTGAGCGTTTGCGGCTGGCGCGGCGGCGGCGGGGGGTGTCTTCTAAGCAAGTGGCGGAGCGGGCGGGGATGTCGCTGATGACTTTGCGCAGTTTGGAACGCGGCGGGTCGGGGGTGACGATGGGGGCGTATTTGTCGGTGATGCAGGTGTTGGGCTTGGAGTCCGACTTAAATTTATTGGCAAAAACCGACGCGCTGGGGCGTGATTTGCAGGATGCGCGCTTGACCAACAAACGCGCAGCACTGCGCAAAACCGCGTTGCCGCCCGCGCCTGCCCCCCAAATTGCACAACCAGCGGGCGATTGGGATAGCAGCGGTTTTGTCAGTGCAGAGGATTTGTTGAGTGTATTGGACATCCCACCATAAACAACATCACCTACGTTCGTCATTTCCGTGCAGGGTGGATGCGCTGCGCTTATCAACATCCTCGCCGTTTTTCACCGCCACAAAATCAGAGCAAGGACTTCATGGTAGGAAATCAGCTATCCTCACTGCCTGAATGACACGCTTTTATGCTATCTTGAAGGGCTTTTATTTTTTAGCGGGTCAGGCTCATGCGTTATTTCAATTGGTTGTGGCGGCTGTTTGTTTTTTTCATGCTCATCGGATTCACGGTCAAAAACGACCAACCCGTGACCTTGCGCTATTTTCTCGGCTTTGAATGGGAATCGTCACTGGTTATCGTGCTATTCACCTTCTTTGTCGCGGGGGCGGCGGTCGCTGTCTTGGCAATGCTCAGTATCGTATTTTCCCAACGCCGCAACATTGCTCGCTTAGAACGAGAAGTCAGTGTCAAAAACAAACTCGCCGAGTTAAATGACGCGCCGCCCACACCGCCATCACTCTCTTAATAGCATGATTTCAATGGAATTTGAACCTTGGATGCTGCTGATTTTCCCCTTGTTTTTTGGCATGGGATGGTTGGCAGCACGTTTTGACCTGAAAAAATTACTGTCCGAATCCAGTGCTTTGCCACAATCCTATTTTCAAGGACTGAACTTCCTGTTAAATGAACAACAGGACAAAGCCATTGAATCCTTTATCGAAGTCGTTAAAGTCGATCCGCAAACCATAGAATTGCACTTCGCCTTAGGCAGTTTATTCCGTCGGCGTGGCGAGGTGGATAGAGCTTTGCGGATGCACCACAATTTGGTAGATCGCGCGGATTTGGATGATGAAAAACGCCAACAAGCCATTTTTGAACTGGCGCAAGATTATCTGAAAGCGGGGATTTTAGATCGTGCCGAAATCCTGTTTGGCGAATTGAAAAAAACCATCTATGCGCAACCCGCGCTGGAATTTTTGCTGGAATTATTCCAAAAGGAACACGACTGGACGAAAGCCATCGACATTGCCCAACAACTGACCACACTGGTGGGCAACGCGCGTTATCGCACTGAAGCGGCATTTTTTTATTGCGAACTGGCCGCTGAGGAAATTACCCAGCAAAACATCGCTGCTGCGCGCACCCATCTGGAATTGGCTTTGCAAGAAGATCAAAACTCCGTGCGAGCCACGCTGATGCTGGGTGATTTATTGCTCAAGGAACAACAGCCTGAAGCCGCCATTACCACGTGGCAACGGATTGAAACGCAACATCCAGACTACTTGCCCTTGGTCGCAGAACGCCTGCTCAACACTTATCGCAGTTTGGACAAAGAGGCGGATGGCATCGCCCTGCTGCGCACTTATTTGGAAAAATACCACGCACTGGATTTGATGAATGTCTTATTCGACGGGGTGTTAAAGCAAGAAGGTGCAAGTGCCGCCTACCAACTGGTGCGCGCCGAATTAGAACGCAATCCCTCATTATTGGGGCTGGATAAATTGCTAGAAGCCCGCTTGTTAGAAGTCCCCATGGACAGACGCGCCGACGTGGAGCTGGTCAAAAACCTGATTCATCAACGCACCCGCAGCCTCGCCACCTACCAATGCGGACACTGCGGCTTCAAGGCGCGTCAATTTTACTGGCACTGCCCCGCCTGCCAAGCATGGGACAGCTACCCGCCACGCAGAAGCGAAGAAACAGGGATTTCGTTGTAAGTACCAGCATATAAATTTTCGGGTATTTTAAGCTGTTAGTCGTTAGTTTAATGGTGAAAATCTGTCCAACACTATATTTTTTACAATACATTCAAATAGATAATAAAAAAATTTCACTCCGCAAACTAAAAACTAACGACTAGAGACTAACAACTCAATACCCAATTACTTGTACATAACACCTTAACGGGTTAATAAACCCCCCTCTGCGCGCCATTTAACGCAGCACGCAGTGTGGGCTTAAACCCATTTTCATTCTGTTTTTATGCGCATAAAAGCAGAATTTTCCGTAAAATGCCCAGCTGCCCCAAGTGGCGGCTTAATCTGGAGAAAATATGAATCAATTGAACAATATGCGTCAGCGCGGTTTTACGCTGATTGAGATTATGGTGGTGGTGGTGATTTTGGGTGTACTGGCGGCGTTAGTCGTCCCCAAAGTGATGGGCAAGCCCGACGAAGCGCGCATTGTGGCGGCGAAGCAGGATATTCAAGCCTTGAGCCAAGCCTTAAAACTTTATCGTTTGGATAATCAACGCTATCCGAGTACCGAACAAGGTTTGCAAGCCTTGCAACAAAAACCAACAACAGCCCCCGTGCCATCGAATTGGAAAACAGGCGGCTATGTGGAAAGATTACCGAAAGACCCATGGGGTCACACCTATTTGTATCTCAGCCCTGGTTTGCATGGCGAAATTGATATTTTCAGCTATGGCGCAGATGGGGTGTCGGGCGGCGAAGGTGGGGATGCGGATATTGGTTCTTGGAGCTTGTAGGAAAAACGCGTGATTGCTTCCCGTTCGCGCGCCGCATCACAAGGCTTTACCCTGATTGAAATCATGGTGGTGGTGGTGGTCATCGGCATCATACTCGCCGTTGCCCGCGTCAATTTAATGCCTGATGAGCGACAAATGGTCGAAGATGAAGCGGCACGACTGGCGTTGTTGCTGGAATTAGCCCATGACACCGCTGCCACACGCAGTCTGTCTTTGGCTTGGTCGGTCTCGCCACAGGGCTATGTCTTTAGTCAGCAAAACGAAAAGGGTGATTGGGTGGAACAGAGCGCGATCGAAACGCTGCGCGCCCGTACCCTGCCCGCCGAAATGCGCGTGATGAGCTTGTCTATTCAACATCAAGCCGTGCCGCTAACCGAAAAGTTGTTGTTCACCTCGTCGGGGGTGGGGACGGCGTTTGAGATTGTGTTGGTGCTCAAACAGCAGAGACGGCGCATTGTGGGTAATTTGGCGGGGCGGGTGTGGGTGGAAAAAGATGTCGGTTCTATGTGATTTACAGTGTGTGAAACAAGACTCCCTCCCCTTCAAGGGGAGGGTTGGGGTGGAGATGAAAGCACAAACAAACAGCACGATCATCGGCAGACAGCTTCAGCGAACACTACGCTGCCACATGACCGATGCGGAAATACGCTTATGGCAACGGCAGCGTAGTCGGCAATTGGCTGGATATAAATTCCGCCGCCAACATCCGTATCTGGATTATGTGTTGGACTTTGTCTGTCTGGAAAGGTGCTTGATTGTTGAAGTAGATGGCGGGCAGCACTT
>JBASWK010000154.1:0-1609 GCA_049276435.1 Gallionella sp.
AGGCACGGAACTGCGGCTCCAAGAAGTGACAAATTTCGTCAAAGCAGTTAGAATTTACTATTCCGCCTTCTGTTATGTAATAATTGGCCTCATCGACAGTCAAGTCGAACAGGTCCATCTCACCAACATCAGAGAACCGCAATGAAGCCTCTAAAAGTTCAACCTCAATTCGACGTTTTTCCTTCGTATAAGGGTGGGAATACCATTCTTCACGGCGGGTATGTGTGGGAGTTTTTGCCTGGGCATAGGCTACAGAATGCTTGGGGCTTTGTTGCGCAACATCGCCTCGTAGGAGAAGACAATGCTGGCCGAGAACTGGATCGCCATGAGGTTGTGCATCACCGCGACGAGAACCGGACCAATAATCACCCGGATAACCTCGAAGTGATGACCCAAAAAGAGCACCGCGCGCACCATGGGCGTCGAAATGCAGAGTTAAGACTGGCTCCGATAACGCGCGAAATGGTTGTGCAAGCGCTTGAAGGCCGGTCTTTAAAAAATGCTGCGCGGTTGCTGAAAGTCGATACGCAAACCCTGCGAAACCGCTACCCAGACTTGACACTACCGCGCCAACGTAAGAGCCCGACCGTGATTGATAATCCGCGCGATCTGGCTGCGGTCCTTGCTGCTGCTCCCGATCCAACAATTTCTCTTGAGGATTTGCGGAAGACTGTCCAAATGTCCGTTGTGACAATGCTCCGTATTTGCGAGAGGAATGGCGTGAAGTGGGTGAAGAAACATCGCACTCCAGAGTCATATCCCGGCAGACCCAACCGGAAGGCGAAAGAATCCGGTGTGTCCTACTCTGAATTTGCTGCGCAATAACAACACCATCGACCAAAGCCTCAGCCAAAACAGCGGGCTTCGTCATTTTGAAGGTCTTGGTTATTTTCCGACCGCCTTCCATCGTTGCAACGACATCGCCCACCTGAATGGATTCGATGGCTTTATACAAGCCATCCGACATCTTTACCATTGTCCCGCGACCAACACACTTGGCATCATGGGGTCGGCCTTGGAATTTCATCCAGTCCTCGGGCTCTTTGACGCTGCCAAGCTCCATCACGCGGCCACCAGGCAGACGCCACACGCCTGTGGTGCTGTTGTAGCCGTTGCGCGTTCCGGCGATTGAACTCATGCGTTCTTCGATACCGATCAGTTGAACGGCCTCACGGCGGAAGATGATGCTGTGCTTTTGGCTGGTCAGGCACAAGCCAAGCAGCAAATCCGTTTTTCCTCCACCAGCAGCTCCGCCGTAAAACAGGATGTCAGCCTGCGACTCGTAGGCAGCACGCTGCGGGCCGTTCTGTGGAACCCATCGCGGCATGGTGTCCAGCACGGCATCGAACTCTGCTTTGTCCTCTTTGCTCATGCGCTTGATGCGCTCCAGTGCCTCGGCGCTCATGGCGTTGGCACCTTAGACATTAGGTATGCAAGTTTCACAGCGCGTTCTGCATCGGTGTAGCGGCTGGTGTCTCTCTCGGCAGTCTTGTCGTCCTGGGGCTCGTCAAGGTCAAAGGCTTCACGCTCACCCTTGCGAACCTTCTCGTCAACATCGGCCAGTTTCTTCAAGTCATCTACCAGGGCGGATCGGCCGAGCATCTTCTTC
>JBASWK010000155.1:0-1940 GCA_049276435.1 Gallionella sp.
GGACATTGGATGCCTCCGCTTCACCCCCTCCCACGGCTGAACTCCCCTCGCCCGCAAGCGGGAGAGGGGTTGGGGGAGAGGGCAACGGCGGCTTCATCGAAACCTCAGGCGCACACGTCAAAATCGACCCCAACGCCAAAATCACCACCGCCGCCCCGTTTGGCAAAGCAGGCACTTGGCTGATTGATCCTGTTGATTTCACCATCGCTGCGACGGGCGGCGATATGACAGGCGCGCAACTCGCCGCCGCACTGGGTTTGAATAGCGTTATTATTCAAAGTATTAACGGCGCAGCAGGAACGACAGGCGACATCAATATCAACGACGTGGTCAACTGGTCAGCCAATAAACTGACCCTGAATGCCCAAAACAACATTTACCTCAATACCACGTTGAACGGTTCAGGCACAGCCAGCCTTGCGTTGGAATACGGACAACAAGCACTCGCCGCTGGCAATACCAGCGACTACTTTGTCAATGCCCCCGTCAATTTGGCAACGGGGCAGAATTTCAGCACCAAATTGGGTTCGGACGGCGTGGTCACAAATTACACCGTCATTACCAGTTTGGGCGCAGCGAACAGTGTCACTGCAACGGATTTGCAGGGGATCAATGACAACTTGGCAGGAAATTATGTCCTAGGCGCAAACGTGGATGCCACGGCAACCGCAACTTGGAATGCGGTGGCGGGATTTTCAACACTTGCTAATGCAGCCGCCTTTACTGGTAAATTTGACGGGCTAGGTCACACAGTAAATGCACTAAAAATTGTATTGGACGGTTCTAATATTGGCTTGTTTGGCTATGTAGATGGCGGGGCAAATATCAGAAATACTGGGGTCACTAATGTCTCAATTTCAGGCAATGGTTGGGATGGAGCTCTTGTTGGATATTTAGCTACAGGAACTGTTGAAAATTCGCATTCATCAGGTTTGATCGTTGGATCTAATTCAGGTGGTGGACTGGTAGGAGCTACGTCCACTGCTGGAGTAATCAAGAACTCTTTTTCGACTGTTAATTTAGATGCTTTCCACAATATTGGTGGGTTAGTGGGTTATCATTTCGGTCGAATTGTGAACAGTTATGCTTCTGGCTCCATTGTTAATAGCACCTATTCTGCGGGTGGTTTAGTTGGTATCAATAATGGGATCATAGAGAACAGCTATTCAACAACTAACGTTTCTGGTACTGGGACAGTCGGCGGGTTGGTTGGTATAGCCAGCCGAAATGCCCTTGGCACCGTCACCAACAGCTACTGGGACACCCAAACCTCAGGACAAACCACCTCCGCAGGCGGCACAGGTCTCCCCACCGCCCAAATGCAACAACAAGCCAGCTATGGCGGTTGGGATTTCCTCAACACCTGGCAAATCGCCCCCAACGGCTACCCCACCCTCAAAGCCCTCAAGCCCAACGGCACAACCCCCGTCATCACCCCTGTTACCCCAGTTGCCCCAGTTGCCCCAGTCACGCCAGTGACACCAATCACACCAGTTGCACCAGTGACACCGTCCAAGAAACCTTCCAATCCCCCACAAGTAGATCCCTGCGCAATGTCCACAGCGGTGTGCAGCAATGTCCCACCGCCTATTATGTATAACCCCAATAATCCGTGGAACGTAGATAATCCACCGTTAGCGGGTGGGAAAGTTGGGTCACCACTCCCAAATTTCATTGGTGGCAATATCAATCACGATGATGCACTTGTGATTCGGAACATCCTGTCACTCCCAGAATTCTCCGAAGCATTTGGAGCGAATGGAAATAACTTCAGTGGCTTTAATCTCGATGGCACCAGCGTTTACAAATTGTCTAAAGTGGCCCCTCCGTCAAGACAATTTAGCATCGAATTTAAGATGGTCGCCTGATGTTTGCAGCGGGACGACGCTGCCTCGTTTTTCAGTTGTAATTTCTAATTTGGTTTCAGTCGCGAAGTCAAA
>JBASWK010000156.1:0-1539 GCA_049276435.1 Gallionella sp.
CAGTTTGTCTGACGACCATAGCGAGTTGGTCCCACTCCTTCCCATCCCGAACAGGACAGTGAAACGACTCCGCGCCAATGATAGTGTGGTTCTTCCATGTGAAAGTAGGTCATCGTCAGACCCCTTACAAACAATCTACCCAGCCCATAAGGCTGGGTTTTTTGTTGCCTGTCGATTATTTAAACCTAAGAGGTCAACCATGAACCGCCTTCTCCAAATGTTAAAGCTGGGCATAACCAACTTGTTTCACTGGGATTTTTTAATCGCAATGTTGCCGATGATTTTTTACGGATTGGGTTTCTTTGCTTATGGAGGACATGCAAGTTATGCCTATTGGAACGCTTCATGTATCGGGAATGGTAGAGGATATTTTGATGGGATGATTAATGCGACGTACACGTTCGAGACCATTCTTTCTAGTAGCTATGTAATCTATTTTTTCTTGAAAGCGCGAGAACTCTTAGTGTGTTCCAATCGTTTTAAAAGTCTTTCTTTTTACGCACAAACTGCCGTGGCAATCCCAGATATATTTATTGCCTCGACATTGATTCTTGTATTTTTCCTCCCACATGAGTGGTCTTCGACTCACTGGTGAATCCAGCGCGGTAGGGTGCAATCGTTATTGCACCGAATGCGTAACTACTCAGCCCCCTCTCAAGCAAAGCGGGGTGGGGGCGGGGATTCACGGAAGGTTTGGATTAGCGCATCGAAGATATTTGCACCTTGTTTGTGCAGGGTGGCTAGGTAGGAGCGTATGGTGCAGAAGATTTCGAGACCTTGCATGGTGCGGAATCCGCCTGAGATTTTCTGTTTGACTTTGGGCATGCGCACCGCATGTTCGGCGATGTTGTTGGTGAAGGGGACGTGCGGGTTTTCGGTGAATCGCCAGACATCATCGGCATATCCGCGTAGTCTCCTTAGTAGGTTGAATGCCTTGTTTTGTTTGGTTTTGCCACGTTTGCCCGCTACTTTTGCGGCAGGTGGGTTGGCGGTTTCGCCTGCTTGTAAAATCACTTCATATGCCAGTCGGTAGTGCGCAATGCGTTCCGCAGTCAGTATTTTATCAGGCGATTCATTCACTTCGTGACAGGCGGCGCGCAATAATTCCATCATGTGTTTTGCCCAGTCTTGCTGCATTTCTTCTGCGACAAATAACAGTTCGCGCAAATGATGTTGGTTGCATAAGCCGTGAACGGCATCGCTAAATAAGCGATAAGCTGGCAGTCCATCATGGATCAATACGCCCGTGGCATCCGCTAAAACCCCTAGGGCATCAAATGCGACTTTGCCACGCTTCTCATGCGCGCCCATCCAGGTCAGCGATTCAGTCGCCACGATGTGCATCCACTTGCCGTCCCCCGCAACATACATGCCCGTTTCGTCCACATGGATCGTGGGGGCGGCTTTCAACGCATCGGCAATTTCCGCCACAACGAGGGTTAAACGCTGACCCGCTTCTTTTTGAATCGCCAAAACGGTCGCGTCCGACATCGGCAAATCAAAAATAGTCCCCATCAACTCCCCCGTGCGCGCTAACGG
>JBASWK010000157.1:0-15881 GCA_049276435.1 Gallionella sp.
AAACAAGCTACGAATAAGCTCGTCCTTTTCGGCATGGCTGAGTAAATTGAGGTCGGGTATTGAAGTCATGTGGCAAACTGTACGTGATTTGCGCGATTAAAGCAAAGGGGGAGCTGAGTAGTTACCATCATAGAGCCATAAAAAATTTTATAAAGCAACCCTCCATAGGTCGGATTTTAACCCGACATGGCGTGAAAATCGGGTTAAACCCCAACTACGCTATTGATGTGGGTTCGTAATTTTATAATCAGTCGTGAGATGTCGCACCTACGCCCATGAATCCCATGCTGCTCTTAGTCTTCGCGGTCGGCTTGCTCTTAGGCAGCATATTCTTCGGCGGATTATGGTGGACGGTGCGTCGCGCCATGACCTCCCCCCATCCCGCCATCTGGTTTTTAATCAGCCTAATCGTGCGCAGCGGCGTGGTGGTATTCGGGTTTTATGCCATCGCAGGGCAAGACTGGCAACGCTGGGTATCGTGTATGTTGGGCTTGATATTGGCACGATTCATAATCACCCAAAAATTCAAACTCCCCTCGCCCGTTCACGGAAGAGGGGTAGGGGGAGAGGAAAATCCGTAGGTCGGGTTAGGTGCAGTTTTTGCACCGTAACCCGACAATGCCGTGTGATGCTGTCAGGATACGGCTGCGCCTAACCCGACCTACTCACTGGATAACGACGACAAGGTGTTTTGAATTGAGCATTGCCGCCCGCGCTCAATTCCCTTGCCCCCATCCCCTGCCTGCGGTACATTGCTGCCACCTTTACCCAATGGGAATGCCTGCCATGAAACGGTTGAATTTTTGGTCTTTATGCTTACGCGTCGGGTGCGCCGCGCGCAACGCGATGTCTGATCCTCGTAATTTGAATTTTGAAAAGCAGCCCAAAAACTATGCCCAACTCAAGGCCGAACTCACCAGCGAAGCGAGTGGCACAAGCGGCAAGACTCTGTACGAAAATATCATCGCAGCGGCAAAGCAGCAAGTCAAAGAACTGGGCTGTTTCGTCGCGGGTACACTGGTGCATACCAGGGAAGGTTTGGTGCCCATCGAGAAAATCAAGGTTGGCGATTACGTTCTGTCCAAACTTGAAAGCGGCGAAGGTGAACAAAGCTACCAGCGCGTGACGCGGACTTATGAGTATGAGGATAGGGAGGTTTATTTTGCAGCTTGGGTGGTGGAAGACCGTGTCGTGCCGCGTGCGAAGCCGGTGGATTTCAGCAAGTTGGAGCGAGGTTATGTGGTTGTGACGGGGGCACACCCGTTCAGGGTACGGCAGGTAGAAACAGTAAGCGAGGAAGGAAGAAGAATTTTTCAAGAAGTAGATGATTGGATGAGTATCGAATCCATGCATCAATTGGATTCTGACGACAGAATAAAAGGAGGGGCTGGTCTAACTTTTCATGTTGAATTAGTCGACGGAAGAGTCGCGTGCTTAAGGTATCCCGAGGCTCTACTTCAAGATAATAACCACAATATTGGAATAGGATTCTATTCCCAAGCTTGGGATTGGGGCGGAACTGAGGTTCAGTTCACCGAAAACGGTCCAATCGCAACAATCGGTAACACAGGGATATTTTATAAGGAGAGAGGGCTTGATATTGATATAGACGAAGAGACTTTGCTCGATTATCAGATGGAGTATGACTCGACGAAGCCCTTGAATACGCAGTTGATGGGTCGGTTGTTGATGCGCCGCAAGGTGTACAACATCGAAGTGGAAAATACCCACACCTATTTCGTGGGGGTGATGGGGGCTTGGGTTCACAACATCAGCGGCATTGTCGAAAAAACGCTGACCCACAATCCAGTGAAAGATGTGGGCGTATATATGTACGAAAAAGGCAAGGCGGCTTTCCACAAAGCTTTGAGGTTACAGCAAAACGGCAACAAAGGAATCGCGATTACGCCCGACATTGATGCCCTGAGTTCGGGCGGACAGTCAAGTAGGGTGCGCCATGCGCACACGGCACGAAATCAATGGTGCGCACGGCGCACCCTACCTTAGGAGAAAATGCGATGCGCCTCAGTCCTGACGATATTATTTTTTGGCAATACGGCTTTTTTAAGCTCAATGCGACTTTGTTGTTTACTTGGGGTTTAATGGCGTTTTTGACCATCGGTGCGATGCTGGTCACACGCAATTTGTCGCATCACGAACAGCGTTCGCGTTGGCAAAATCTGTTAGAAATCATTGTCACAGGCATCGCCAAGCAAATTGCGGAAGTGGGTTTGCCGCAGCCACGGGTGTATTTGGGCTTTCTCGGCACGCTGTTTTTGTTTATCGCCACGGCGAATTTGTTTACCGTGTTTCCGTATTACGAGCCGCCCACGGGGTCGCTTTCCACCACGGTCGCCTTGTCGCTGTGCGTGTTTATCGCGATTCCGCTGTTTGGCATTGCCGATCAGGGCGTGCGCGGTTATCTCAACACCTATCTTGAACCCACGGCGTTGATGCTGCCCTTTAACATCATTGGCGAAATCTCGCGCACTTTGGCACTGGCGGTGCGGCTGTTTGGCAATATGATGAGCGGGGCGATGATTATTGCGATTTTGCTGACCATCACGCCGTTTATTTTCCCCTTGGTGATGAGTATGTTGGGGCTGCTGACGGGCATGGTGCAGGCTTACATTTTCACCATCCTCGCCACGGTGTATATTGCCGCAGCGGTACGCACGCACCACGACGAAACGTCGCTTTAGAAAGGAATCAATATGGACAGCTCCACCCTCATCGCCCTCGCCTCCATTGTGACGGCGGGCTTGACTATTAGCATCGGCGTGATCGGCCCTGCATTGGGCGAAGGCAAAGCCGTTGCCACCGCGCTGACCTCGTTGGCGCAACAGCCCGATGCGTCAGAAACCATTACGCGTACCTTGTTTGTCGGGCTGGCGATGATTGAATCCACCGCAATTTATTGCTTTGTGGTGTCGATGATTTTGATTTTTGCCAATCCGTTTTGGAATCATGCTATCGCAGCGGTGAAATAATCATGCTGATCGACTGGTTTACCGTCGCAGCCCAGATTGCCAATTTTCTGATTTTGGTGTGGTTGCTCAAGCGTTTTTTGTATCAGCCCATTTTGCAAGCGATAGATGCGCGGGAAAAACGTATCGCCACCCAAATTGCCGAGGCGCAACAAACTGCCGCCGCCGCACAGCAGCAACAAGCTGAATTTCAACGTAAAAATGCGGAATTTGACCAACAGCGCGCTGCCTTATTCGCCGAAGCCAATGCCACCGCGCAAGCCGAACGCCAAACGCTCCTCGCCGCCGCCCGCAGCGAAGCCGACGCACTACGCGATAAATTTCAGCAATCTTTGCAACATGAACAACAGGTCTTGCAACAGGAGATTTTGCAACACACTCAACGGCAGGTGTTTGAATTAACGCGTAAAACTTTAGCTGACTTAGCTGACGCGCCGCTGGAACAGCAAATCATCGCGGTGTTTCTCCGCCGTTTGGGCGAACTCAATGACACCGAACGGGCGCAATTGCAAACAGGCGCACCCATCGTGCGCAGCGCATTTGCCCTCACTTCCGTACAACAAACTGACATCATCGCCGCGCTGCAAAATCTGGCTGTTGGTGCGCATTTATTTGCACGCCCTAGTTTTATCACCGATCCAGACTGCATCAGCGGCATTGAACTCACCGTCGAGGGCTATAAATTAGCGTGGAGCGTGGCGAGTTATTTGCAGGATTTAGAAAAATCGGTGGCGGGTGAACTCAAATGAATAGCAACCGATCCAGTGCGCCAAGTCCCTCTCCCCCAGCCCCTCTCCCGCTTGCGGGCGAGGGGAGTTTGACCGCTGATGTGCGTAGTGATGTCGGGTTGCAACCCGACCTACGCACCATTGTTGACGCATCCCTCACCGCACTTTCCCACGCCACGGCTGCCTACACCCCCCGCTTAGTCCCGCGTGAAATCGGTATTGTGACCAGCGTTTCCACAGGCATCGCCAAAGTCAGCGGCTTGCCTAACGTCGGTTTTGAAGAGTTGCTGCAATTCCCGAATGATTTATTCGGCATCGCGTTTAACGTGGATGAGGATGAAATCGGCGTGGTGTTATTGGGCGAAAGTTGGCAGTTAAATACGGGCGACGAAGTGCTGCGCACGGGGCGGGTGATGGATGTGCCTGTGGGGAATGGCTTGATCGGGCGGGTGATTACCCCGCTGGGTCAGCCCTTGGACGACCAAGGTGCATTGTTATTTGAGCAACGCTTAGCCATTGAACGCAGCGCGCAGTCGATTATGGATAGAGCCCCTGTGACGGTGCCGTTGCAAACAGGCATCAAAGTCATCGACGCGCTGATTCCCATTGGGCGCGGGCAGCGCGAACTGATTTTAGGCGACCGCCAAACGGGCAAAACTGCGATTGCGATTGACACGATTTTGAACCAGCGCGACCAAAACGTGCTGTGCATTTATTGCGCCATTGGGCAACGCGCCTCCGCCGTGGCAAAAGTCGTTGCCGATTTGCGCGAACAAGGCGCGATGGACTATACCGTGGTGGTGGTCACCGAAGGCAACGACCCGCCAGGTTTAGCGTACATCGCCCCTTACGCCGCCACCAGCATCGCGGAATACTTTATGGAACACGGTCGTGATGTGCTGATTGTCTATGACGATTTAACCCACCACGCCCGCGCTTATCGCGAATTATCCTTGCTGTTGCGCCGTCCGCCTGGGCGCGAAGCCTATCCTGGGGATATTTTCTACATCCATTCGCGACTGTTGGAACGGGCGACGCATCTGCGCGATGACCTCGGCGGCGGCTCGCTCACCGCGTTGCCGATTATCGAAACCGAAGCGCAAAATATGTCGGCGTATATCCCCACCAATTTGATTTCCATTACCGACGGGCAGATTTACTTAGCCCCTAAATTATTTGAACTCGGCATTTTGCCCGCCGTGGATGTGGGAAAATCGGTGTCGCGGGTCGGTGGCAAAGCCCAACGGGCGGCGTATCGCGCCGTGGCGGGGACATTGAAACTCGCCTACGCCCAGTTTGAAGAATTGGAAACCTTCGCCCGTTTTGGTACGCGCTTGGACGAAAATACCCGACAGATCATCGACCACGGCTTGCGCATCCGCGCTTGTTTAAAACAACCCGAATTCGACCCACTGTCCATGGCGGAACAAATCGCGGTGTTATTGGCACTGACCGAAAAACTATTCGACGACACGCCGCTGGATCAAATGCGTGCCGCTGAACAAGCCGTGCGCCACGCGGCTCGCGACTTACCGACCGAACTGATAGAACGCTTCGCCACCGCCGACACATTAGCCGACGCGGATCGCAAATACTTGTTGGACATGGCACGCGCAGCATTGGCGGAAAAAGCACCGTGAACCTTAGAACGAGAATGGCATGGCGTAGGAGCGCAATTTATTGCGCGATTTACCCTGTCCTATCGCGCAATAAATTGCGCTCCCACATACCGTCATCGCTTTTAACCCGATACGATGGGTTCGACCAACGCCCATGACCGACACCGCCGAAAGTCTGCGCCGCAAAATCGACGGGGCGGCAGAATTAGAATCGGTGGTGCGCACCATGAAAGCCCTCGCCGCTGCCAGCATCACTCAATATGAGCAAGCCGTGCGCGCTTTGGAGGATTATGACCACACCGTCGCGCTGGGGTTGTCCGCCTGTTTTCGCCAACACCCGTTTTATGCCGACGACACGCCCGTGCGCGGCGCAGTCGGCGCGGTGGTATTTGGCTCAGATCAAGGCTTAGTCGGACAATTTAACGACGTATTAGCCAACTTCGCCCTAGAAAATTTGCGCGCCCTACCCGCCAAAAAATGGGTGTGGACGGTGGGCGAACGCGTGGCAGGCTACCTCGCCGACTCAGGCTTGACGCTTGCCGCAGGCTTTAGCGTCCCCAATTCCATCCATGGCATCAGCGCGTTAGTCGGACGCGTGCTCACCGACCTCGAACCGCATCTGGATCAAATGACCGAAGTGTATGTCTTTCACAACCGCCCCCAAGCGGGTGCAGGATACGAACCCGTCCTGCAACGCCTGTTGCCACTGGACGAAAGCTGGAAAGCCCGCCTCGCCGCCATGCCGTGGCCGAGCAAAAACTTACCCGAAGTCTTGCATTGTGGCGAACCCACCCTGCGCGCCTTGGTGCGCGAATACCTGTTTATTTCCCTATTTCGCGCCTGCGCCGAATCCTTATCCAGCGAAAACGCCAGCCGCCTTGCCGCCATGCAGCGCGCCGAAAAAAACATCGACGAATTGCTGGAAGAACTCAAACAAACCTTCCACCAAATCCGCCAAAGCAGCATCGACGAGGAGTTATTCGATGTGGTAGCGGGGTATGAGTTGTTTAAAAAATAGCGGCTTAAATTAACCAGATATTTGATATTTCCTACACCGAACCCCTTCAATCAGGAGAAGCCACTATGTTACTCAGCCTACTCATTCCTGCCGCACCTCCATTGGTCGATGCTCCTGTTGAGCCGCCAGCAATAATCGCGCAAACCTCAACTGCCAAGACCAATATGACTTTAGGTGTTTGTGAAGGAGTGAAGACCCCAGACAATCCAGGTGGACAATTGGGTGGTCAACTAACCCCTGCTGTTGCCTATGGCAATTATATGCAGGAAAAATTAAATAAGTATTTTCCCACCGATGGTGCCATTGTCACCCTCCTTGATGGTCCCATGCATGGAAAAGTAGATGGCCCATGGATATCAAAAACGAGTGGTCCATTTTTTGGATATGTTCCCAATCATGGCTTCCTTGGGCAGGACAAAATCACCTTTCTTGTTGAAGTAGGCGGCAAGCGCATTAAAATGATCTACACAGTGCATGTCGACAACCATGGCCTGTATTGTGACACCGCTAATGATTATATAAAACGTATCAGCGACACGAACACGTCTGATTTTGCTACTGCCGCAGGAACAAGGGTTCAGGTCTTTCGTTATCGCATTGCCATATTAAAATAGGCGCACCATGAAAATTCCTACGCAAAACCTCGGCAAAGTCGTTTCCATACGCGGCAGCGTGGTGGATGTGTTTTTTGAGCAACATTTACCGCCGATTTACACCCTGTTGCGCACGGGGGAGAACGAAGCCATCGCCATGGAAGTGTTGTCGCAACTGGACGCGCAGCGGGTGCGCTGTATCGCATTGACTCCCACGCAAGGATTGGCACGCGGCATGGCGGTACGGGATACGGGCGCGCCTTTGCAAGCCCCCGTCGGCAAATCCATTTTGTCGCGCATGTTTGATGTGTTTGGCAATGCCATCGACCGCCAACCCGCGCCCACTGACATCGAATGGCGCAGCGTGCATCGCGCTCCGCCGCCGTTGTCGCGCCGCTCCACGGAAACCGAAATTTTTGAAACGGGCATCAAAGTCATCGACGTACTCGTGCCATTAGAACGCGGTGGCAAGGCGGGTTTATTCGGCGGCGCGGGCGTAGGTAAAACCGTGTTGCTGACGGAAATGATTCACAACATGGTCGGGCATCACGACGGCGTGAGTATTTTTTGCGGCATCGGCGAACGCTGCCGCGAGGGCGAAGAGCTGTACCGCGATATGAAAGACGCGGGTGTGTTGCCGAATATGGTGATGGTGTTTGGGCAAATGAACGAACCCCCAGGCAGCCGTTTTCGCGTCGGTCATGCCGCACTCACCATGGCGGAATACTTCCGCGACGACGAACACCGCGACGTGATGTTGCTGATGGACAACATCTTTCGCTTTATCCAAGCGGGATCGGAAGTGTCTGGTTTAATGGGACAAATGCCGTCGCGCCTAGGGTATCAGCCCACCATGGGGACGGAATTATCCAGCTTGGAAGAGCGCATCGCCAACACCGACACAGGCGCGATTACCTCGATTCAAGCGGTGTATGTCCCCGCCGACGACTTTACCGACCCCGCAGCCGTGCATACTTTTTCGCACTTATCGGCTTCCATCGTGCTGTCGCGCAAACGCGCCAGCGAAGGCTTATTCCCCGCCATCGACCCGCTCAAATCCAGCTCCAAAATGGCAACCCCCAGCGTGGTCGGCGAACGGCATTATCTCTTAGCCCAAGCCATCCGCCGCACCTTGGCGCAATACGCAGATTTAAAAGACATTATCGCCATGTTGGGGCTAGAACAACTGTCCAGTGATGACCGCGCCGTGGTTGCTCGCGCCCGAAGATTAGAACGATTCCTCACCCAACCTTTCTTCACCACCGAACAATTCAGCGGCATCCAAGGCAAACTCGTCCCGCTGCAAGACGCGTTGGACGGCTGCGAACGGATTTTGAACGACGAGTTTAAAGATGTACCCGAAAATGCCTTGTATATGATTGGGAAAATTGATGAGGTGAAGCGGTAGGACGTAGGTTGGGTTGAGCGTCAGCGAAGCCCAACAAATTCACGCGGTAAACGTTGCGCTGCGTACCTCAACCCGACCTACGCGGGTGCTGGCAAATACCGTCGGCATAACGCCAGCCAGCCTTCCCGCGCCACGGCGTGATCGACGATGGGCGCGAGGTAGGCAAAGGCAGCGGGCGATTTCCACGGGGCGTGGATGAATTTGTCAGGGCAGTTTACCAATTCCGTCACGTAGCGGCGGATAAATTTGCCGCTAGGGTCAAATTTTTCGGATTGGGTGACGGGGTTGAAAATCCGAAACCACGGTTGTGCGTCGCAGCCTGTTGAAGCCGCCCATTGCCAACCGCCGTTATTCGCTGCCAAGTCGTAATCCAGCAATTTTTCCGCAAAATAGCGTTCGCCCCATCGCCAGTCAATGTGTAAATCTTTGACCAAAAAAGACGCGACCACCATGCGCAAACGGTTGTGCATAAAGCCTGTTTGATTGAGTTGTCGCATCCCCGCATCCACCAGCGGATAGCCTGTTTGCCCATGCTTCCATGCGTCAAAATGCACGGCGCGGTTGGCATACACCAGCGCATCAAATTGAGGTTTGAAACATTGCGTGACCACACGCGGATGGTGATACAGCAACATTTGATAAAAGTCGCGCCAAATCAATTCCGACAACCAAGTCTGTGCGCCTTCGCCGCCTGTGAAATAGGCATGACGCGCCACGCTGCGGATGGAAATCGTGCCAAAACGCAGATGGGTGGAAAGGTAGGACACGCCTTTCACCGCAGGGAAATCACGCCGCTCATGGTACATCGCCATGCGTGGCTGGAAATCAGCAAACAAGGCTTCCGCGCCTGTCATGCCACAAGGCAACGCGCTGGGCGGCATCTCTTCAAAACCTAGACTGGTTAAGCTGGGTAGCGTGTTTGTTTTGTGGACGGATGCCAACGCACTAAAGTAATTTTCGGTGGGATAGGCTTGTAAATCGGCATCGGTCAGCTTCTTTAACCACGCGTTTTTGTACGGGGTAAACACGCTAAAGGGCTTGCCCGCACCCGTCAGCACTTCATCGCGCTCAAAAATCACCTGATCTTTGTAGTCGTGAAAAGCGATGTTGTGTTGCGCCAATGCCGCCGCCACGACCGCATCCCGCGCAATCGCATCGGGTTCATAATCGTGATTGCAAAACACCGCTTGCGCGCCGAGCTGTTGGGCAAAGTGCGGAATGAGTGCCTGCGCACTGCCATGCAAAATATGTAAAGTGCAGCCCAATGCCCGCAAAGCGTGTTGTAATTCCTGCACGCTATGCCAAATAAACGCCACGCGTCTATCCGCGCGATTGGGCAAGGCATCCAAAATATCGGTGTCAAACACAAACACGCAGTACACCGCCGCGCTGTTTTTTAACGCGTGATACAACGCAGCGTGGTCATGCAGACGTAAATCGCGCCGAAACCAGCACAGGGAAATGGGATAAGAAGGCATTTAGTCCAGCTCCACGCGGTCAAACCGCCTTAACCATTTTTCAAAGAAAGGAACACGGAGTTGCCATTTTCCCTCGGCATTTTGCACAATAAAACCATGTTCACGCAGTCGGTTGAGTTGCTTTTTGTCGCGCGGGTTCTGGTCGTGGAGTAGGTCACGCACGGTGGCCTTGCACGCGCTATCCGCACAAAATTGCTGCCAAAATACCACCATCGGTACGGTGGAGCTGTCGTCTATGATTTTTTGCACAGCGGTATCTAAATCCGCTTGGGTCATGTTTTTACGAGGGGTGCGGTTGGCGATATTGACCATTTCTGAACACAATAACTGCAACAAGGCGGGATGACCTTGGGTCAAGTTCACCATTTGTTCAGGTAATTCAGGAGGGTAAATCAAGCTGACGGGTTCGGTAATCAAACGGTGTGCATCGGCATAGGGTAAATAATCGACGCGGAAAGTTTGAGCGTGTACCAAATAGTGCGCCCAATGCGGATTTTCCAGCTCGATAAACAACGCCGCACCGACAAATAAAAACACAATTTGATTTTGCCGCTGCGAAAAACTGCGCATCGCCGCTAACAACAATCCCCCTTGTTCGGGGTCTGTTTGTAATAACCGATGTAGTGCTTCATATTCATCTAGAGCTAAAATCAGTTTGTAATCATCAAGCTGTAATTGCGCCAAGTCTGCTTCAAACCATTGCCACGCTGACAACCAATTCGCTGGCACACTGTTCGTCACCTCAGGCAAGCCTAACTTGTGGTGAATTTGTGCTTGTAGATCGCCCAACCAACTTTGCACGGTGCTGCCGATGCGCGCACTTTGCAAATCTTGATAGACCACTCTAAATCCGCTCCCCAATAATGGCTCCAAAAAATTCAGCAAACTGGTTTTGCCCACACGTCGTTGCCCTTGGATTAAAAATAAAGGCATTTGCTCCGCACTGCAAATGCGTCGGGTCAACTCATCTTTTATATCATCTCGGCCTAAAAACACTTGCGTATTGCTATTGGGACGTAAGGCTTCACCTGATAAATAGACATTGCGGGTAATGGGTTCTTGCTGCTGCACTTCTGCATCCAATTTTCGCGCTTCGTCTTGGGCAACCTGTTGCCATAAGTTTAATGCCTGTAAATACTCCTCCCGCCAACATCTATCTTCCACCAAGGTTAGATTGTAAAAGTGGGTGAGCTGCCGTCTCACCAATTGAAATTGTTGTTGTTTAAGTGAAGGTTGAATTTGATGGCGGTAAGCGACCAGTTGGGCTTTTAAGGTGTGTAATTGATTGAGCCAATCATCAGAAGGTTGTACGGTTTTATTTTCAATATTGGGCGGGATAAGGCATTCAAAAGTTAACGGTTGACTGAGCCAAACCCCCGCGCACGCAGCATACGCAATTTCATCCGCCAACTTGCTTTGTAAGGGACGAAATTCACGCAAAAAAGCGACAAATTTTTGCGCGTCGTGAGGGGTGACCAACGCCAAACGGCGCAATTTGTTGCTCACCCCCCACAAAGGGAACCAAATTCGTTCATCTTGACGGTAAGGCGCATTGTAAAAATCCATACGCCACAGACTACGCAACACATGAAAGGGATAGAAATAGTAGCGAAAATAGGATAGATACCAGCCTAATCCGAAAGCAAATCCAAATGCTAACCCAAACGTCAGTCCAGGCGTGAGTCCTAAAGAGAAGCCCAATGTGAGCGCGAAAGCGATACCAAAAGCCAGCCCACCCACAATGCTAAAAAACACGCCGACCGCGACACCGAAAGCGATGCTGGTCGCCAAACCTGCGGCTAAACCCGTGGCTAAGCCCGTCGCCAAGCCCGTAGCGACTCCTGCTGCCAAGCCCGTGGTCAGTCCCGCTGCCAACCCCACTGCTAACCCAGCCGCTAAGCCTGCTGCCAACCTCGCCGCCAGTCCAACCATCATGCCTCCCGCGAGTCCCAAAAACAGCTCTTTGATGAATCCTGTCATCTGTTGTTGAACAATAAAAAGGAACTTTTGTTCAAGCGTCGTTTGTAAACGATAATTATCGACAAATTTAGCTAGATATTCTGAGGGAAACAAGCGGGGCGTGTCAAAGATTACCATCAGCAATCGACTCAGCAAAAACAGAGTTACACTAATGATGATGATCCAAAATGAAGCTTGTAGATAAATCAAAGCCGTTTGCTTATGGTCAAGCCGCTTACTATAGCGAAGTAATAACGTAGGCTCAAAAATTACCCACTGCAATACTTGTCTTGTGTTTTTGGGTACGCAGGATTTGCTGAAAGTTGCCTCATCCCGTCTGACATTCACTTGAACCACCCCTTAATGGAGGCTAGGAAAGGCTTGATTTTGTCGAAGAAAATAAGGATGGTGGTGATTAAACCAAACACAGAAATCCGCAATAATTTTGATTGTAAAGACCAATTTGCCGCTTCTCTACCCATAATTGCAAACCAATTTAAGAGCTGGTCAAAATTTTTACGTATACTTCTTTTCTGATAATGATTAAAGCGTTTATCCCAAATTTTCAAGCGGCGGGCTAAGGGGAGTTCCTGTTTATTGCCTTGTGCCAATTGCGTGGTGCAATGTTCTAGGAATTCAAAAGCCCGTTGATGCGCATAAATCGTGCGAGTCAATAAGGCGAGATCATCGTGGTTTAATTGTGTGGCGTGTCGTTGCAATTCAACCAAGATGTCGCTATAGGACAGCGTTTCGAGTTCAAAAGGAGTTAAGTGTAGTAGCGAAAGGTCGCGTATTTTGTCGGCATACACACGATACTCAAGGTAGTGATCGCCTGTCATGACCAGCAATCGGTGATTCTCTTGATTGCGTAAGCTGTTGAGGTGGTCTATGAATTGCGCATAGTTGCTATCTAGATGCAGGGCATTATTGAGCAAGGCATCAAAGTTTTCTAGCACCAGTAGCACAGGGGTTTGACCCGCATGTTTGTCCAACGTGGCAATCAGTGTGCCAAAACCTTTGGTGGATTTGGTGACCGTGACAAATTCGGCACGTACCTGCTTGGAGAGTTCGCCCACCATGCCATGATAATCTTCCTTCCAACTATTTAAGTCGATGGATAAAACCATCCAGCCACTTTGTCGCATCAATTGACCAAGATCCGCTACTAAACGTGATTGCCCTTGCCCCGCTTCGCCGTGGACATTGACGGACTCCCTTCTCAATGTGTTCGCTAAAGTTCGAGTGAATTGCGGACGTAACATAGTAACTTCCAAGCGGGCGACGGGATGCGGATATTAACATTTTCAGAGGTGCGGAAAAATTAGGATTGCCATTCGTTGCTAATTTGTATACTAACGCACGCATTGTTGCAGTTGAGATGTGATATGCGAGGCAAAGAATAACGACGGCTATCTTGCCCACAATTCTCATTTTGACCAAACAGGGTTTTGTGGGTACGCATTCATTCGTAATCGCCCGACAGGGCGAAAAACGCGATAAAACTTACCTTGTTCATGAACAACGGTACGAATTTGTCGCATCCACGGTCAAAATGAGCATGGCTACTATCTTGCGCTTCCGCTGTCTTTCCAGTACCTTGCATCCCTCGCTGGGGGTCTTCGCATTGCGGAGTGAGATACACCCTTTGAACCTGTACGGGTAATGCCGTCGTAGGGAAGCTATCAGCCGATGCTTCCCGATTTTTTAGGAACATTAATGAACGCCAATACCAAATTCACCGCTGATGCAGCACACGTTGACGCAGCCGCCATTCAATCTTTACCCAATTCTCGCAAAGTGTACGTCACGGGCAGCCGCCCCGACATTCGCGTGCCGATGCGTGAAATCTCGCAAGCCGATACGCCTGACGGCATGGGCGCGGAAAAAAATCCGCCGATTTATGTGTATGATTGTTCGGGCGTTTACACCGATCCTAGCGTCAAAATCGACATTCGTTCTGGCTTGCCGTCGGTGCGCGACGCTTGGATTGCTGAACGCAATGACACCGAAGTGTTGGAAACGCTGACTTCTGCTTATGGTCAACAACGCCTCAACGATCCCGAACTCGCCGAGATGCGCTTCAATTTACGCCGTGCGCCGCGCCGCGCCAAAGCGGGCATGAACGTGACACAAATGCACTATGCGCGTCGCGGCATCATCACCCCCGAAATGGAATACATCGCCATTCGGGAGAATCAACGCCACGAAAATATGTCGCCGATGATGTTGCGCCAGCACGCGGGCGAAAACTTTGGCTCGTCCATGCCCAAGCAAATCACGCCTGAATTTGTGCGCGATGAAGTCGCCGCAGGGCGTGCGGTGATTACCGCCAACATCAATCACCCCGAAGTTGAACCGATGATTATCGGGCGCAATTTCTTGGTGAAAATTAACGCCAACATCGGCAATTCCGCGCTGGGGTCGAGCATCCAAGAAGAAGTGGAAAAAATGACCTGGTCGATTCGTTGGGGCGGCGACACGGTGATGGATTTATCCACGGGCAAACACATTCACGAAACCCGCGAATGGATTATCCGCAATTCCCCCGTGCCGATTGGCACCGTGCCGATTTACCAAGCCTTGGAAAAAGTGAACGGCAAAGCCGAAGACCTGACGTGGGAAATTTTCCGCGACACGCTGATTGAGCAAGCCGAGCAAGGTGTGGATTACTTTACGATTCACGCGGGCGTGCTGCTGCGCTATGTGCCGATGACCGCCAATCGCTTGACGGGCATCGTGTCGCGGGGCGGCTCGATTATGGCGAAATGGTGCTTGGCGCATCATAAAGAAAACTTCCTCTACACCCATTTTGAGGAAATTTGTGAAATTATGAAGGCGTATGACGTGACCTTCAGCTTGGGCGACGGCTTGCGCCCAGGGTCGATTTACGACGCGAACGACGAAGCGCAACTGGGCGAATTGAAAACGTTGGGCGAATTGACCGAAATCGCGTGGAAACACGACGTACAAGTGATGATCGAAGGCCCAGGTCATGTGCCGATGCAGATGATTAAAGAAAACATGGATTTGCAGCTCAAATGGTGTCACGGCGCGCCGTTCTACACCTTAGGCCCGCTGACCATGGACATCGCCCCAGGTTACGACCACATCACCTCAGCGATTGGCGCGGCGATGATCGGCTGGTTTGGCACGGCGATGTTGTGCTACGTGACTCCTAAAGAACATCTGGGCTTGCCGAATAAAGCCGACGTAAAAGAAGGCATCATCACCTACAAAATCGCGGCACACGCGGCGGACTTGGCGAAAGGTCACCCAGGGGCGCAAATCCGTGACAACGCGTTGTCCAAAGCGCGCTTTGAATTCCGTTGGGACGACCAATTCAACTTAGGACTCGACCCCGACCGCGCCAAGAGCTTCCACGACGAAACCTTGCCCAAAGAATCCGCCAAAGTCGCCCACTTCTGCTCCATGTGCGGTCCGCATTTTTGCTCCATGAAAATCTCCCAAGACGTGCGCGACTTCGCCGCCAAAGAAGGCGTAGATGCACAAACCGCGCTAGACAAAGGCATGACCGCCAAAGCGATTGAGTTTGTCAATCAAGGCAGTCAGTTGTATCGCAAGACTTGATTCATTCACAAGTGAACGTAGGGTGCGCCATGCACCCCACGTCTGATTTATTCGTCACTCCCACGATCAGCCCCTCGAATACTTTTATCGAGGGCGAAAATCTGATTAAAATCAATCGATTCTGACCACATTGATTCGCATTGATTCGTAACCCCCATTGATTCGCGCAAGCGATCTACGACTTGCTCAAGCAGCCTGGGCGGATGTGGGGTGGCAGAATTTTCAAGCATCGCAGGTGTGTTTTAGATTTTCATTATTTAAAATCAAGGTGTGCTAAAATTTCGCTCATCATTGATATAAAACAAGTATTTTTCATACAAAACCAATTATCCACCTGTCCAGCTAAAAGATTTAGTTGTATTATGGTGTCTACTTTACGTTGAACTAAACCGCTAACGCGGTGGCTGGTAGCTCACAGTCAGCGCATTTTTATTTGCACATAGTGCTTGTTTTTTGACTGTCGAGATAACACCTTGGATATTGGGAATCTTCCCTTTCTCCAA
>JBASWK010000158.1:0-25888 GCA_049276435.1 Gallionella sp.
TGATCATGTTAGCTCTCGAAACAACGGCATCTATCGCCAATCATCGTTTGGTCATTCAAGACATGGCACTCCCCGCCCACAGCGTGCGCGCTCGCGTCATTGTGTTGTGGGAATCGGCTAAACCCAGTACACGCCGCACCCCACCGCCAGCCTTGCGTGGCATGGGAATAGAACATGGCGATATTTTGAATAGCTCGCTACGGAACTGATGTTTTTCATTAACCAAAACCGCCAAATCTAGGGACCAGAACAACAAGGAGAATCAAATGCTTGCAAACTACACTCAAACTTATTTCATCAACGTCACACGCAAATCATGGTTTGTTTATTTGCTATGGCTATCTTTTGCTTGCTTCACGGTGTCGTTTGCTCATGCAGCGGGTAAACATTCAACACGGGTTGATCCATCAAAATGGGTTACGGTGAAATCTTCTGCGGAAAAATGTGGCTATTTTGATATTGCTAGTGGCAAATTGGCAATCAAACCGCAATTTAAAAATTGTAATGGTTTTAGTACCAACGGCTTGGCAGCCGTTAGACTCAACGATAAATACGGCTATATCAATACCAGCGGTAAGTGGGTTATTCAACCTCAGTTTGAAGGTGCAGATAACTTTGCCGCCAACGGTTTAGCAAGAGTTAGTATTGATGAGAAATATGGTTACATCAATACCAGTGGCAAACTTGTAATTCAGCCGCGATTTGGAATTGCTAATAACTTTGCCGCCAACGGGTTGGCAACAGTTAGCACTGATGGCAAAAAATATGGTTGCATCAATGCCAGCGGCAAGTGGATTATTCAGCCGCAATTTGGGAATGCGAATGACTTTGCCTCCAACGGTTTGGCATCAGTAGAGTTCGATGGCAAATATGGTTACATCAATGCCAGCGGCAACTGGGTAATTCAACCTCAGTTTGAGTTTGCTGGTAGCTTTGCTGCCAATGGCTTGGCTGTAGTTATTCAAGATAATAAAATGGGCTATATCAATACCAGCGGCAAGTGGATAATTCAACCTCGGCTTTGGGATGCAGGTGACTTTGCCGCCAACGGGTTGGCAAGAGTTCGCATTGATGGCAAACAATATGGTTACATCAATGCCAGCGGCAACTGGGTAATTCAACCTCAGTTTGAGTCTACTGCTAGCTTTGCTGCCAATGGCTTCGCTTTCGTTAAACGCGGTCATGATGAATATGGCTATATCGACAAAAAAGGAGAATGGGTGCTAGATTATATTTACACAGCAGGGGAACAGCAAACTCGTGACCATGAAGCGAGCGCAGAATGCGACGGTCTGTATGTCGGGAAAACTGCCAAGAAAGAAGTTGGTTTTATGTTTGGAAAAGTTGAGGTAACGCTCGAAATTACAGGCGTTGATAAATCTGCTGGACTGGTTTCGGTCAAGGTTGTGCGTGATACCTCTGGATCAAACGTTTATGTGGGCGATAGACAAGAAACCTCATGCGCCACATTTAGAAATCAAACGCACTAATCAGCACTTGGCGGATTCACCGCAAGGCAATCCGCCATTTTTGCTCCTGCCATTCGGCGGGTTGCTGCGCGAACCCGCCCTACCTTCAAAACAAAAGGAAAAACATGCCATTTGTGTCAATATTCTTTGGAATCATTATCAAAATGTTTCACAAAGAACACAATCCGCCGCATTTTCATGCTGAATATCAAGGTCAAAGAGGGATGTTTGATTTTAGTGGGGAAATGGTCAAGGGGAATATCACGTCGAGAACCGCAAAAAGCCTGATAAAACAATGGGCTGTTTTGCATCAAGTTGAATTAAATGAAAACTGGGACAAAGCCGCGCAATCGAAGCCGCTGGATAGAATTGCCCCATTGGATTAAACAAGGAGAGATATGATGGAATATATGCCCGTGGTGATTGCGGCAAAATACTTGTCGGATTACAAGTTGAAACTGACTTTTGATAATGGTGAAGAGAAAATTGCGGATTGTTATCAATGGCTAAAAGGCGAGATATTTGAGCCGCTTAAAGAAAAAGCCTATTTCCAAAAGTTCTTCGTGGATGGTTGGACGGTGGCATGGCCGAATGGGGCGGACATTTCGCCTGAGACGCTTTATGCAGAAAGTCAGCGGGCGGGGTAAGTTGCGAACCTATAACTCGTAAGGCGGATTCGCCATAGGCAATCCGCCCATTTTGCATCTGCTATTCAGCGGGTTGCTACGCGAACCCGCCTACACAACCCCGCCTCCCCCTATCGCTTGATTTCGGCTGGTTTTTTACCGCGATTTCCCGTTTACCTATACAGAAAATTTGCCGTCGTTGGCAGTCGTTTGCGTTACAATCTTCGCATTCAGTTTGTAGAGGATTTGATGATGAACACCACACTTTTACGACAAGCCAGCCTACTGGACATTGAGGAACAGATTGAGTTGGTTGAAGCAATATGGAATGGTATGGTCAGCCGCCAGGCTGTGCCGCCATTGACTCAATCCCAAAAAACCGAATTGGATCACCGCCTAGCCGACCACTTGGACAACCCTGAAAATGTGCAATCTTGGCACGAAGTCAAAGCTGCGATGTTGGCGAACATTGAGCAATGAGCTTGGTCATTGCATTTCATCGCGCCGCCAGCGCGGAATTTATCGCGGCAAGTGGGTGGTATGAAAATAAGCGTCAAGGACTTGCCCTTGCGTTTATGGCTGAAATCGACCGCTGCGTGTTGCAAGCAGCCGAGCAACCTTTGCAATATGCCATTGTGCATCAAGACATTCGCCGAGCGGTTGTGCGCAACTTTCCTTACAACGTTTATTTTCGCCTAGAGCCGCAGCGCATTGTTGTGTTGGCGGTGTTCCATAGCCGCCGTAATCCTGATGTTTGGCGGGGAAGAGTGAAGTAACCTCCAACTCGGCAAGGCGATTTCAGCAAGTTGCGGGGTCAGTTCTAACAGCAAGTTGCGGGGTCAGTTCTAACATTCCAACATTTTATGTTGAACTGCTTTACACTTTCCTGCACGACTATCAATAAGGGTTGGTCGCTAATTTTATAATATGTTGATTATATGATAAAAAATAAACAAGTAAGGTTGGATTATGATCGCGGAGCGAGCCATAATCTGAACCGTTTGTTGGACAAGCCTGGTAAGTCTTGTGACCCTTGTTATGGAAATATCTCTCTGACCGTAGTGCTTTCATCAGGACACGTTCCCCACCATGCCGCCAATTTCACTCCTTAACGTTGCCATTGCAGCAACCTGTTTCGCTTGACCTACTGTTTTTAATCAATTTTATCTGATTTTACCCTTTTGCAGGACGAGTGCGCCCGCACCTGCCGAGTAAGGCAGGTTGGCGGGGCGGGTTGCGTCACATGGCAGTCTCCCTCGCCGACACGTGCGTTCGCATCCGAGCAAAGGCTGACTTAATGCGGGTACGGATGATTTTCATGGCTCCGCCACAACATTTGCAGCGTATCGGTGGACATGGCATCGGCGGCGAGAGTGCAACATGTTTAAGCCGTTGCACCAGCGCAATCAGCTGGCTATTGGGATGCAAAAAGCCGAAATTACGGGCGCGGCGGTATCCTTTGGGCAGAATGTGTTGCAAAATCAGACGCAGGAATGCCACGCTACTGAGCGGGCGAGGGTGACTTGACGCGAGGTGGACTGATGCCGCCGAGTTTTAGGCAATATAACCATTGCTGATCGTTTTGCTCGAAATACGCTGGAATTGCGGCTGAAATTTGTGCCATCACCTGCTTCATCCTCGTGATAAAGTACAGCAATGCTCATTTTGGCTAAACAGCAGGTTTTTGTGGGTGCGACAAATTCGTGCATCGCCTGAAAGGGCGAAAAACGCGACAAACCAGCCTTATTCACGAAAAACCGTACGAATGAATTCGTACCTACGGTCAAAATGAGAATTGCTGCGCGATAGCGGCTTTGTTCAACTCGGTAGTCAAGCGGGACTGCGCAAGAACGCGCAGCCCCTTATTTTTACGTTATATTTTTATGATGAGTCACGCGATGATCATAGTACTAAAAGTTAAATTATCTAGCGGCATGGGTTCCAATAGCAAATGGGCGGGCGTGATTGAGATTCAATCTTCGTCAACACTTGAAGATTTTCATCTTGCAATTCAGCAAGCATTGAGCTTTGATAATGATCATTTATATGAATTTTTCATCGCAAGAAACGAGCGAAGTCGTGAACGGGTTAGCTTTGATGATGAAAATGGAGAACTCTACAATACGACTATAGGCAGTCTGTTCCCGCTTCCAGATGCGCGGCATTTGTATTATTTGTTTGATTACGGTGACAGCTGGCTTTTCAAAATCACAAAAACCAGAAACAATCCACAAATGCCAGAACCACATGTCAAGTACCCAAGGTTAATTCTTGAGACTGGGAATAAACCAGAACAATATCCATAGCGGGAAGAGTAAAGCACCTAACCTGCCGTCAAGCTGATAAGGTATTGTGTACAAGTAATTGGGTGTTGAGTTGTTGGTCGCTAGTCGTTAGTTTTTAGTTGGTGGGATGGAAAATTTCTCTTATCTACTTGAATATTTTGTAAAAAATACAGTATCGGGCAGCTTCTCAGTATTATCTAGTGACTAATAACTAACGACTAACAGCTTAAAATATCCGAAAATTTAGGCGCGGGTGCTTATTCTGGTAGCATTCACCCGCAGCCCCACGCCTTGTACCCACATCACCACACAATATGCTCGAAGTCATTATCTTAGCCATTGCGCTTAGCATGGACGCATTCGCCGTTTCTATCGGATTAGGGGCGAAGAAAAACGCGCCGCATTTGGCTCTTAGAGCGGGATTATTCTTCGGGGTGTTTCAAGCGTTGATGCCGTTTATCGGCTATTTGGGTGGCAAGGGTGTGTTAGCGTGGGTAGATACCTATTCGCCTCTCATCGCCTTTGGATTGCTGACCTTGATCGGGGCGAAAATGATTTACGAAGCCTTGCAAGAAGGCATAGAAGAAGACATTGCGGGGATTACCAACAAGCTGATGTTGATGCTGGCGATTGCCACCAGCATAGATGCCATGGCGGCGGGATTTAGCCTGACGCTGTTGCCAGTGAACCCCTATCTTGCCTGTTTGATCATCGGCGTGGTCACCTTTGCCTTTAGCGTACTGGGCGTGTTCATTGGCAAGCGCAGTGGCACTTGGCTGGAAAGCAAAGCGGAGTTGTTCGGCGGTATAGTATTGATTCTTATTGGGATTAAGCTCTTGATCTGCTAGCCATCTGTCGAATATGCTGACCCTTTAAAAATCATCCGTAAGTCGGGTTTTATCCCGACCTACGGTGTAGGGGCGTTGCACGCATCCACCTACTTATCTTAGCTTTTAAATTTGCACCACAATGCTCTCCAGCTTGCGCCGTGACTTGGGCAACTTGGCATTGTGATCTTCCTGCGGCTGATGATAGCCAATTGCCAGCGCGACCTGGCACTGATAACCGTCCAGCTCTTTTTCAAACTCCTTGTTGACCAGCTCGGCATCAATCCCTTCCAGTGTTGTGGAATCAATCTTGAGTCGCGCCAGCACATGCAGGGTGTTGCCGAGTGCTAAATAGGTTTGCGCTTTGGTCCAAATGCTGGTGTCCCCCGTTTTGTCCGTATTGAGTTCGGCAAAAATGAACGCACCGAACGCGCCTTCCCGTGCTTCGGGTTGGGTGCGTCCGTCCGCGATGGCGCAGTCGATCACTTCGCCGTAGTTCGCCCGCGTGTAGTGCGGGTTGTGCGCAAACAGAATGATGTGCGAACAATCGAAAACATGCGGCTGGTTGAACTGAAACTTGTTGGCAAAAGTGCGGTTCATGCGCTCCTTGGCCTCAGGCGTTCCGAGGACGACAAATCGCCAAGGCTGCGAGTTGATCGAAGACGGCGAGAGACGCATCGCCTCGAACAGCACATCGAGGTCCGCTTGCGGCACTTTTCTGGTCTGGTCGTATTTCTTAGTGGTGTAGCGCCATTGCAAATCTTGAATGATGGGGTGTGTCATCGCGGTTCCTTTGTGTGTGAATGAGGGGGTAATTATGGCGATAGATTTCAATTAAACAAGGTGAACCGAGTGCGGAGCAGATGAAGCTGGTTGAGCAAGATAGACATAACCGTAGCCCGTATGTAGCGTAGCGGAATACGGGGGGTTTTCGCGCCTAATTCCCGTATTGCATACGGGCTACGTTGAAATGCGCCTAATTTTATAGCTGCTGACGCTACGGTTAAAAATACACGAAAACTTAAGGTTGACGACTTACTGTTGGTAGTGGGGCTAAACAGTGAATGGCTTACGGCAACTCGGTAAGTCTATCCAGATAGCGGGCGCGGTAGAGTAGGCGGGGATGGGTGGGATCATCGGTGAAGGCGGTGCGGTCATGCAGCACGTTGTTGCACAGCAAGCCCATGTTCGCCTGCAATTTGAGCTGATGGATATGGGGCGAGGGGGTCGCCAGCAATTGTTCCAAAAACTTGACCGCCGCGAGGGTGGTGTCGTCTTGCTGCCACACGATGCTGCGGGTGCGGGCGGTGTAGCGCATATGTAATCGACCTGTCGCATCGACTGAAAACACAGCTCCCGTTTGGGCGGGGCGGATGCCATCGGTTTCATCCACCCGTTCAGGAATGGTCATGACATCGGGGGCGGAAAGTGCGCGGATAAATTCAGGATTGGCATCGCGCAGCATCAAATAGGCGATTTCGTGATCCATGATGCGATTTTCACCGCCCGTTCCTGCCTCTTGCGCACAATGCAATACCATGGCGCGTATTTGACGTTCGGGCGGATTGTAGTAGCCGTCGGTATGCCATTTGATGGCGCGATCAGTATAGGGAATGTAGGTCTGGCGCGAGTGTTCATCGCGGCACACGGTAATGCGGGTGATTCCTTGTTCGCCTGCCAGCCAGTTGGCATCTAATCGTTGCAGTCCCAGTTGTACACCTAAACGCTGTATGCTGCGCTCATTTAGGGGCGTAGCTGAGGCATAAACGACCATATTGCTGCGGTGGCAGCGTGACAGCAAGGCATTACGTTCGGCGGTGGTGAGGGCGTTGGGGTCTTGAATTTCGACGATCAGCTTATTCGTGTCGGTGATGGCGTGGGCTAATTTGTGCGCACGCCAATCCAAATAAGCGGCGGTGTTGCTAAGGTCGAAAGGGTTCGCCATGTTAGCGAGCTTTGACAGGGGTGAGGCGACGACGTGGCGGGCGCGCGGGGCGAGGTTTAGTATCCAGTAAGTCGCGGAAGTTTTTCTCCAGCATGTCGATGGCTTCGGGCGACTCGATACTCATGATTTGGTCGATAATCCAGTCGCGATCTCCCTCATCCATAATCTGCCCCATACAGAAAGCCAGATAACGGGTAAAGGCGAAATCAGGCCCTGTTTCACTATAGCCAAACTCGGCATATTCGCCCGCTCGTTGGTTCAGCAAGTCGATAAACTGTTGCTTGCTGACGCTCAATTCGCCGTTCATCAAGCGGCTGTGATTCTCCGCATAAGTGGCGGCGACATGGTTGGCAAGACGACCCGTAAAGGTAATGCGGTTTTCTGCGGTGAATTGGCGATATGCCAGCCTGTCTGCGACCTGAATCAGAAACACCAAAAATTCGCCCAGAAAGGCGAAATATTGCGGACCAATCGCCACCTCAAATTTCGCCTTGCGGGTGTTTTTCAGTGCATTTTCGGCGATGCGGGACACATTAAAGGCAACTGCGCCCGCCAATTCTTCGGGCGTGTGTTCACGTCCCGCCAAAAACCATTTGCTTTTGATGCGCATTGCTTAGTATCCGCCCTTGCCGAGCGGTTGCGGTAAGCCCGCGACTTTCGCACCTTGTTTGGCAGGCCCGATGGGGAATAAGTCATACAGGGCTTTGCTATCCGCTTCTGGCCAAAATTCATTGACCGCTTTTAACATATTGCGAAAGTTCGGCGTATGACCGTGTTCGCGATATTGTTCACGCATAAAGTTGACGATTTCCCAATGTTTCGGGGTCAGCTCTATGCCTTCAGCGGCGGCGATGACATTGACCACTTCTTCGCTGTAATCTGCTTCCAATACATAACCGTCTGCGTCTGTTTCAACTTCGTTTCCTGCTACTAAGTAAGCCATATTTCCTCCGTTTAATGAAAAATCCTACGCCACCATCAATCCAAATCGGTGATGGCTTTGTAGGGAACAAAAATGCCACAACCATAACGACGGTCGGCACCTAATCCTGTGTATTGCAAGCGTAATGACGCGTCTGGCTTAAGATCATGGATCACCAGACTGTATCCTTGTATGGCTAGCTCCGCATTTTCCAAGCGATTGCGCATCCCGCAAATCAGCTTTGCCACGATGCCTAATGCCGTCAGTTGCGCGTTGACGTTGGCGATAAATTGCACTTCATCTTCGGTGGAATTCACCAAATGCGCGTGCAAGGTGGGGTAGGGCTGTAAGGGGCGGAGCTTCAACTTGCCAAGTTGCAAAGTGGTGCCTGCTAGATCGAGTGGCAACATCGCCAATTCTGCGGCGTGTTCGGACATTTCCAGGGGCAAGCGCAATATGAGTTTAGCGCGCTTAGGCAGCAACATGCCCGCTTCACTGTGGGTGGTGCGCAGTGGAACCACCCCCACGGCGTGGTCTGTTTCGAGTAGGGGTAAATGGCCGCGTAACGCTGCCCATAGCGCAAACGGGTAGGACGCAGGCAGGGTGTCGCCACTGACCTCGAATACGGCATCAATCATTTTGATTGGGGTATCAAGCACGGCGGTGAGCCTCTTGTTGGTCTGCCCAATTTTGCATGACGACCGCCCATTCCCGTGCGGTATTCGGGTCGATATCAAAGATAGTGAAGCGTTTGCCTTCACGGATGCGGATACGCATCAAACTCATGCCGCCTTCGGCATGGTCGATTTGCTGTAGCTCAATTTCTTGTGCACCCAATGGAACCTTGAGCTTCGCTAAACTGCTGATCTGCGCCATGAGTATCCTTAGTGGTTGTAGTGGTTGCGTACAAATTTAGTTGTTAGTCGTTAGTCGTTAGTTGCTGGAGTGAAATAGTTTTCTCATCTACTTGAATGTATTGTAAAAAATATAGTAACGAGCAACTTCCCTGCATTAACTAACGACTAAAAACTAACGACTAGCGACTTAAAATACATGAAAATATAGGGGTAGGTGCTTAAAATAAGCCATTTTCAATGCCTGTAGTGTAGCGTTAAATCATACTATTTTGAAATACTACTGGGGGAGAGGAGAGCTTACCCATTGGGGTTATAAAAAATACCCGCTATGGTGATGGTTTGCGAATGGGATGCCCCGTAATATGCGAACCCATCAAGAAGCCGAGTCATTCAAAAATGAACTTGGACATATCCGATAAATCACCGCCCTTGCAGGGCATAGAACCGAAGTCTGACGCGACTGAAAGGAATAATAATGGCGAAGCAGATGCATGATACCCCCAACCTAGATCAGCTTGAGGATGGTCCTTGGCCTAGTTTCGTGACGGGGCTAAAAGAGTTGGCGAAGGATAAAGATTACGTGGTTGATCTGTTAGGTCAGCTAGAAGAGTCTTATAAAACGCGCAAAGGCTACTGGAAGGGCGGTACCGTCGGCGTGTTTGGTTATGGCGGCGGGGTGATCCCACGCTTTACCGAGCTGAAAAATGAAGATGGCACGCCTAAGTTTAAAGACGCTGCCGAGTTCCATACCCTGCGCATTATGCCACCCGCTGGGATGCACTATGACACCGCGACGCTGCGTCAATTCTGCGATATTTGGGATAAGCATGGTTCTGGTCTGATTGCGTTTCACGGTCAATCTGGCGACATTATGTTCCAAGGTGCGACCACCGAAAACGTGCAAAAAGCCTTCGACGAGTTCAATGAAATGGGCTTTGATTTAGGTGGTGCAGGTCCTGCGGTACGCACTTCAATGTCTTGTGTGGGTGCGGCGCGTTGCGAACAGTCTTGCTACGACGAAGCGAAGACCCATCGTGCGGTCATCAATACTTTCTTGGATGATATTCATCGTCCATCCTTGCCTTACAAATTCAAATTCAAATTCTCTGGTTGCCCGAATGACTGCATGAACTCCGTGCAACGTGCGGATATGGCGGTGATTGGCACGTGGCGCGACAACATTCGTACCGATGAAGACTTGGCGAAGAAGTGGTTCGCAAAGCACGGTATGGACGAATTGGTCAATGACATCGTGGCGCGTTGCCCTACCAAGACTTTCCAAGTGAAAGAATTGCAAAAAATCAAAACGGGCGAGCATATTTCTACCGTTGCGGTGAGCGATACGCACGGCATCGAAATCAACAACCAAGACTGTGTGCGTTGTATGCACTGTATCAATGTCATGACAGGCGCGTTGGCTCCAGGTCAAGACAAAGGTGCGACTATTTTGGTCGGCGGTAAGAGTCATCTGAAAATCGGCGGCTTGATGGGCACGGTGGTGATCCCATTTATCAAGCTGGATACTGACGAAAATCTTGAAAAGCTGGTGGATTTCGCACAACGCACCATCGACTTCTTCGCCGAAAACGCGTTAGAACACGAGCGTACAGGTGAGATGATTGAACGGATTGGTTTGGCTAACTTCCTAGATGCGATGGAACTGGATGTTGATCCTGCGATGGTGAATTCACCCCGTATGAACCCTTATGTTCGTACTGATGGTTGGGACGACGAAGTTGCCAAAATCAATGCTAAGAAACAAGCTGCCTAACGAGCATAAACAATTATGAAAACAGTGAATCTCGTGAATGCTCGTTTCCCCCTCCTCAATCCTCCCCCGCAAGCGGGGAGAGGAGGCAAACGAATCGCTACGCGAGCTTTCTCACTCTGGAGATAAATTATGAACCAAGCCGTTCAAGCCGCAGCACCTGCTGCTAAGCGCAAGCCCAAAGAAACGGGTGTACCAGACAATAAAAAGTTCCTACATCCGTCACTCGAAAAGAATTACGGTAACTGGAAATACCATGACCGCCCCCGTCCAGGCGTATTGCACCACGTGTCCCATACAGGCGACGAAGTGTGGTCAGTGCGTGCAGGGACACAACGTCAGATGGATATCTACACCATTCGTAAGTTGTGTGACATTGCCGACACCTTCGCGGAAAGTCGCGTGCGCTTTACCATTCGCTCTAATATCGAATTTATTGTCTCGGACGAAAGCAAAGTTGCGCCATTGATCGCAGAACTGGAATCCAATGGCTTCCCCGTCGGTGGTACAGGCAATTCGGTGACCATGATTGCGCATACCCAAGGTTGGTTGCATTGCGATATTCCAGGTACGGATGCGTCAGGTGTGGTCAAAGCCTTGATGGATGAGCTGTACGATGAATTCCGTCGTGAAGAAATGCCGAATCGTGTGCATCTATCCACTTCTTGCTGCGAAATTAACTGCGGTGGTCAGGCGGATATTGCCATCATCGTGCAACACACCAAACCGCCCACGATCAATCACGATTTGGTCGCCAATGTGTGCGAACGTCCTACGGTGGTGGCACGTTGCCCCGTGGCAGCGATTCGCCCTGCGATGGTCAACGGTAAGCCTTCGTTGGAAATTGATGAATCTAAATGTATGTGCTGCGGGGCATGTTACCCTCCCTGCCCACCGATGCAGATCAATGATCCTGAGTATTCCAAGTTGGCGATTTGGGTAGGCGGCAAGAACTCCAATGCACGCGGCAAACCCACCTTTATGAAAATGGTCGCGTCTGGCTTGCCCAATAACGCACCGCGTTGGCCTGAAGTGGCAGATGCTGTGAAAAACATTATCAGCGTTTACAAGGAAGATGCCCGTCCTTGGGAACGTATGGCGGATTGGATTGACCGTATTGGCTGGCCGCGTTTCTTCGAGAAAACAGGCTTGCCATTCACCAAGTATTTGATCGACGATTGGCGCGGTTCACGTGCCAACCTGAACGCATCGACCCATATCCGTTTCTAAAAAACATTCCCTTCCTCTGGTGGGAATAGGTATCTACACGATTTATGGCGAACCTGCTCCTTCCCCCTAGCAGGGGGAAGGCTGGGATGGGGGTTGAAAGTTTGCATTCGTGCGACGATTTCTACCCCCACCCTAACCCTCCCCCTGCTAGGGGGAGGGAATATGGCAGGAGGTTAAAGAGTTGTATAGATACTTGTACTTGCAGGGGGAAGGAACGAGTTGAATTAACAGAGGTGAATCTATGAAGTTTGGAATTGTAGTGAACGAAGGGCCTTATCAGCATCAAGCCAGTGATTCGGCTTATCTGTTTGCCAAAGCCGCCATTGCCAAAGGACACGAAGTTTGGCGGGTGTTTTTCTACCACGACGGCGTAAACAATGCGTCTAAATTGACTGAGCCACCGCAAGATGACCGTCATATCGTGAACCGTTGGACGAAGTTGGCGGAAGAACATAAGGTGGATTTGGTGGTGTGTGTCGCGGCTGCGTTGCGCCGTGGTATTCAAGAAGAAAATTTGGCTGCGGGTTTCCGTATTTCGGGCTTGGGTCAATTGGTCGAAGCGGGTACGCAGTGTGACCGTTTGCTGACGTTCGGCGATTAAGGAGAGACGAGATGAGTGCTATTAAGAAATTCATGTTCGTTAACCGCAAAGCACCTTACGGCACGATTTACGCGTTGGAATCCTTGGAAGTGGTGTTGATTACCGCTGCTTTCGATCAGGATGTCTCGCTGGTGTTTATGGATGACGGCGTGTATCAGTTGAAAAAAGGTCAGCAAACCAAAGGGATTGAGACCAAAAACTTTTCACCTGCCTATCGCGCACTGGAAGATTACGACATCGAAAAGTTATATGTCGATGAAGAATCCATGGCAGCACGGGGTCTTACCGAAGCGGATTTATTGGTGAGTGTCACGGTACTCAGCCGCGCTGCAATGGGCGCGCTGATGGATGAACAAGACGTGGTTTTGAGCTTTTAAGGGGTTGCTATGTTACACATCGTCAATAAATCACCACTGACCAGCACCACATTGGACAGTTGTTTGAACACCGCAATCGGCGGGGATATTCTGCTGATTGAAGATGCGGTTTACGCTGCTACTTGTGGCAATGCCGCAGAAGCAAAACTAAAAACAGCAATGGGAAAGTTTAAGGTGCATGTACTCATGCCTGACCTTGAAGCGCGTGGTTTGGGTAATAATATGAGTGCAGGCGTGATCCCCGTCGATTATGCAGGTTTCGTGGATCTGGCTGCCAGCAACAAATCTTGCCAATCTTGGCTTTAATCACTAAAACAAAGGAGTCTCATTATGTCCAGCATCGAAGTCGGCGGTAAAAGCTATGAAACAGACGAAGAAGGTTATTTGCTTGATTTGTCTGAGTGGAATAAAGACGTGGCAGATTACATCGCTAAAACCGAAAGCATTGAAATGACCGAGCAGCATTGGGAAGTGGTCAATTTCCTGCGTGAGTATTTTGAAGAATATCAAATTGCCCCTGCGGTACGCGTCTTGACCAAATCCATCGGCAAAAAGTTGGGTGCGGACAAAGGCAATAGCGAATACCTGTATGGTTTGTTCCCTTACGGCCCTGGCAAACAAGCGTGCAAAATTGCAGGTTTGCCTAAGCCAACGGGCTGCGTTTAATTCACAAAAGGGCTAGACGAGACGATGAACGCACTGCTTGCAATACTCTTTTATCTTGCGACCTTACTGTTCGTTGTCGGTTTGGCTCATCGCATTCGCACGTACGCTGTCACACCCGCTCCGCTGAAGATCCCCACCACACCAGCCCCCACCACACAAGCTGGGGTGGTGTTCCGCATGACCCGCGAGGTGGTGTTCTTCGAGAGCTTGTTTAAGGCGAATTTGTGGACGTGGGGACTGGGCTGGCTGTTTCACGCCAGCTTGGCACTGGTGCTATTGCGCCACCTGCGCTACTTCACCGAGCCTGTCTGGGCTTGGGTTGCCTTTATTCAACCGTTTGGTTTATATGCAGGCATCACGATGCTGCTGGGTTTATGTGGTTTATGGGCGCGCCGTTTGCTGGTCGAACGTATCCGCTACATCTCCACGCCCTCCGATCATCTGATGTTATTACTGCTCATTGTCATCGCCGCTTCAGGGCTGTTGATGCAATTCGTGGCGCACACCGATGTGGTCGCCGTGAAAGGATTTTTTCAAGGGTTGATGTACTTCAGTATTCAACCTTTGCCCGCAGACATGATACTCGTGCTGCATTTGTTGTCAGTAGCGGTGCTGTTGGTGATTTTCCCCTTTAGTAAGCTATTACATGCGCCTGGGGTGTTCTTCTCACCCACCCGCAATCAAACTGACAATCCCAGAGAAAAACGCCACCTGTCTGCATGGGCAGCCAAAATGGAATCGGAGAACTAGCATGGCAGACGTTGTTGCACCCGCTTACCGCATTATCCCCATCATTCCAGCGTTAATTCCTGGTGCGATGGCAGGCAAAGGACCTTTCGTTGCCAGCGATAAAATCAATGAAGCCATCGGTTTTCCTGGGCATTTGGTCGATGACTGGCATGATAAAGCTATTGCCAAAATGGGCGAGCTGCTGGGCAAATATCGTTCACTGCGCGTGTTTTTAGATGCCTGTGTGCATTGCGGGGCGTGTTCCGATAAGTGCCACTATTTTATCGGCACGCAAGATCCTAAAAACATGCCCGTGGCACGTCAGGACTTATTACGCAGTGTGTATCGCCGCTATTTCACCTTGCCAGGCAAATTATTTCCTAAATTGGTGGGCGCGCGCGATTTAACGCGTGAAGTGCTGGACGAATGGCATAACTATTATCACCAATGTTCAGAATGTCGTCGATGTTCTGTGTTCTGTCCTTATGGGATTGATACCGCTGAAATCACCATGGCAGCACGTGAAATACTGGACTCGATTGGTTACTCACAAAAATACGCCATTGAAATCATCGGCAAAGTACATCGTATTGGTAACAATTTGGGACTACCAGGACCCGCCTTGTTGGATACCTTGGAAGGCTTGGAAGAGGATGTCAAAGAGGCGACGGGCATTGATGTGCGTTTCCCGATTGATGTCAAAGGTGCGGAGGTGTTGCTGATTACGCCTTCGGCAGACTTCTTTGCTGAACCGCATATCGACAGCTTGATAGGTTATGCCAAGGTTTTTCACGCCACGGGTACCAGCTGGACGCTGTCGTCCATGTCGTCCGAAGCAGGTAATTTCGGCATGTTTATCGGCAACTACGACCAGTTGCGCAAAATTGCCTTGCGGATACGCGAAGCCGCGCTGGAACTGGGGGTCAAGCGTATTGTGGTGGGCGAATGTGGTCATGCTTGGCGCGTGGCATATAGCTTCTGGAATACGCTCAGTGGGGTAGGGGATGGTTCAGATCCGACGGATCGCTTTGCCCAAATGTTGCAAAAGCAATTGGATCATCGCTATAAACAGCCTACCCATATCTGTGAATTTACCTGGGACATGATCGAAGACGAACGCTTGACGTTTGATAAATCATTGAACGACAAACATATTATTACTTTTCATGATTCTTGCAATGTGGCACGGGGTTCGCGCATGGGGGATTTTGCGGGGGGGCAGTTCGAGATTCCGCGCAATATCATCAAAGCCGTTGCTAATAATTTTGTCGAGATGGATCCGCGCACGACCCGCGAACAGACCTTTTGTTGCGGTGGTGGGGGCGGGTTGTTGACCGACGATTTGATGGAGTTACGCGTCAAGGGAGCGTTGCCGCGTATGGAAGTGTTGCAACAGGTGGTAGATGAGCATGGGGTGAATTTTATGGCGACCATCTGCGCCATTTGCAAAGCGCAATTTACCAAGGTGATGCCCATCTACGGGTTTGATCGAAAAATGGTCGGTGGGGTACATCAATTAGTCAGCAATGCGATTGTGTTGGGCAAAAATAAATAGGAGACAGGCAAATGTCAGCAGTGAGCGAAACAACCCAAAAGATTACTTTCCGCCGCTATAAAGACGGCGATAACAAGCCCCAGCGTTTGAGTGATGTCATTATTCAGGCCAGTCACACCCACAAGTGTCCGACCTATATTCAGTCCACACCCCCTTGCCAAGGGAGCTGTCCTGCGGGTGAAGACATTCGCGGCTATCTGGCGATTGTTCGCGGCACTGAAAAGCCCCCTGTCGGGAAAGATGGCAAACCCACCATGTCGTGGCAAGAATACGCTTGGCGACGGCTGACTGAAGCCAATCCTTTTCCGTCGGTGATGGGACGTGTTTGTCCTGCGCCTTGTGAATCAGGTTGTAATCGTAATGAAGTCGAAGATCATGTCGGGATCAATTCCGTTGAGCATTTCCTCGGCGAATATGCGATTGCCAATAAACTGGCCTTTCATAAACCGACTGTTGAAGCATCAGGCAAAAAAGTCGCGATTTTGGGCGGCGGACCAGCGGGTTTGTCTTGCGCCTATCAGCTCACTTTGAAAGGGCATGAAGTCACCATTTTTGATGACCACGCTTATCTGGGCGGCATGATGCGCTACGGTATCCCAGGCTTCCGTACCCCGCGTGATGTATTGGATGCTGAAATCCAACGCATTTTGGATTTAGGGGTTAAAACCCGCCTGAATTGCCATGTTGGTAAAGACATTACCCTAGAACAAATCCGCCAAGAATTTGATGCTGTATTTTTGGGGATGGGCGCGCAAGCAGGTCGTGCCTTGCCCACACCAGACTCGGAAGCCCCGAATGTCGTCACCGCAACCGCGTTCTTGAAAGCCTTTAACGACGGTCGTTTGCAACATGTGGGCAAGCGCGTGGTGGTGGTTGGCGGCGGCGATACGTCCATTGACGTGGCGACTGTGGCGCGCCGTTTGGGTCATATTGAACATGCTAAACCAACGGATGCAGAGTCCGCAATTGCGGGGCGTATGGCGCATGACGTAGCGGATATTTCTGCCAAGCAAGGCGCGGAAGTGACACTGACCTCCATCTTCAATATCGACAAGATGCAGGCGAATCAGCACGAAATTGAACAAGCCTTGGCTGAAGGTATTCATATCATGGGTAGCTTGGTGCCGATTGGTATTGTGCGAGGTGCAGATGGTCGTGCTACCGCCTTGCGTGTGGCGCGCTGCGAAGCCAAATTGGCGGGCGGCAAGTTGGACATCAAGCAAATTGAAGGCAGCGAACATGACATTGAAGCCGATTTGATCGTCTCAGCGATTGGTCAAGCCGTGGATTTCACAGGCTTGGAAGAATTCAATAATGGCAAAGGTGCGGTGACCACAGATCGCAATTATGTGGTCAAAGGTCAAACGGGGGTATTTGCAGGCGGCGACGTGATACGTCCGCATCTGTTGACCACCGCGATTGGGCATGGCTCGATTGCAGCGGATGGCATCCATAACTTTATGCTGGGCATGGAGCTGGATAAACGTCCTAAAATTGACGCGCATCAGTTTGATTTAATGCGTAAATTGGTCGAAAAAGGCATTGAGATCAAGCCTATTCACGAACCCTTGCGCGGGACAAATAGCTCCAATGTCGCGATTCATAACTTTGACAATCGTTCAGACCGTTATGTGATTCCGCACGACAAGCTGTTCTTGGGGCATTTCTCCTACGTGCCGCGCAATCACCGCGACATTGTCACGCTGGACAAAGAAACTGCGTTGGGTAATTTTGACGAGCGTTTAGTGGCGTTGGTGCAGGAAAAAGCCATTGCGGAAGCCAAGCGTTGTATGAGCTGCGGCATGTGTTTTGAGTGTGATAACTGCGTGGTGTACTGCCCGCAAACGGCGGTGTCGCGTGTCAAGAAGAGCGAGGCGACCTTGGGTCGTTATGTGACCACGGATTACAACAAGTGCATCGGCTGCCACATTTGCGCGGATGTGTGTCCAACAGGCTACATTCAAATGGGGCTGGGCGAGTAATGAGGCTGATCGCACTTTTACTGCTGTTCTGGTGCGTCCCCTCGGTGTGGGCGGCTCAATCTACGCCCTACAAATTGGACATTGGTCGCGGTGGTCAGTGCGTGAAAGACCCGCAGTGGATGCGCGAAAATCACATGCACTTGCTCAAGCACCAACGTGACGAGGCGGTGCGCAAAGGGGCGCGTGATGAGAAAACCAGCCTCAAAGCCTGCATTGAGTGCCATGCCAGCACCAAAGACAACAGTGTGATTGCCCGTGATGACAGTTTTTGTGTGGCATGTCATCGCTATGAAGCGGTCAAGTTGGATTGTTTTGAGTGTCATTCAGGTGAGCGCAAAAGTTTTTGGCTGAAGAGGAATGCGAAATGAGTGAAGTCAATAATCAGCGTCGTGCGTTTCTAAAGACTTCCTTGGGGGCGGCGGCTGTTGCGATTGCCCCTGGCATGTTGTTGTTTGATATGGCGCATGGCAGCACGGAACCTGTCAGCGGCAAAGTGCGCTGGGGCATGTTGATCGACACGAATCAATGCAAACCAGGCTGTGATGAATGTGTGACGGCGTGTCATACCGAAAATGGTTTGTCAGGTGGCAAGTTGCCAACTGACTCGCAGTGGATACGCAAGATCGAAATCAAAGACATCAGCACGGGTCGTCAAACCTCATTGCCGATGATGTGTCAGCATTGTGAACATCCGCCTTGTGTGGATGTTTGCCCCACGGCGGCTTCTTTCAAACGCGCGGATGGCATCGTGTTAGTCGATAAACATCGCTGTATCGGTTGTCGTTACTGCATGATGGCGTGTCCGTACAAAGCGCGCTCTTTTGTGCATGAACCCTTGCACAACCAAAACCCCGATGTGCCACGTGGTAGGGGTACGGTCGAGAGCTGTACTTTGTGCGTGCATCGCATAGATGAGGGTTTGCAACCTGCTTGTGCAACGTCATGCCCCAACAAGGCGATTTTGTTTGGTGACTTAAATGATCCCTCCAGCCCCATTGCGCAAAAACTGCGTACTGTTGCCTCGACGCAGGTACGTGCGGATTTGAAGCTTAATACTGGCATACGCTACCAAGGACTGTAATCATGGCGACACTCTCAGCTTTACACACCAAAAACAAACTTTATTACCTGCTGCTCGCCTTGGGCGGGCTGGTGGTGTTGGCGGGGTTGTACGCCGTCCATATGATGGAAGAACATGGTCATATCATCAGTGGCATGAACAACCAGATTGTGTGGGGATTGCCGCATGTCTTTGCGATTTTCTTGATTGTAGCGGCATCGGGCGTGTTGAATGTCGCCTCTATCGGTTCGGTATTCGGTAAAACCATCTACAAAGCGCGCGCGCCCTTGGCCAGTTTATTGTCTATCGCGATGTTGGCAGGCGGCTTGACGGTGTTGATGTTGGACTTGGGCAGACCTGATCGCATCATCGTTGCCGCGACGAATTTCAACATCACCTCGGTGTTTGCGTGGAATATCGTGTTGTACTCTGGCATGTTCTCGTTAGTCGCGGTTTATCTGTGGACGATGATGGAACAGCGCATGAATTGCTGGACGAAACCTGCTGGATTCGCCGTGTTTGCATGGCGTTTTGTGTTGACCACGGGCACTGGGCTGATCTTTGCTTTCCTGTTGGCACGTCAGGCTTACGGTTCTGCTTTATTGCCGCCGATGTTTATCGTGTTGTCTTTTGCGTGGGGCTTGGCGGTGTTTCACGTGGTACAAACCGTGATTTATGCGTGGAACGAAAAGAGACTTGATCCTGCGATCTTGCAACGCAAGAAAAATTTGTTAGGGGTCTTTGTGCTAGCTTCGCTGTATATGGTGGCAACCTACCACTTCACCAATCTCTATTTTGCCAATCATCTTGATTTTGAACACTTTATCTTGTTTGACGGGGGGCTATTCCCCAATCTATTTTGGTGGGGCTATGTATTTTTCGGTAATGTTTTGCCGCTCGCATTGATTTACTTGCCTGGATTAGGTCAAACGCGCTGCGTGATGGTGGCATCCATGGCGGTGGTATTGGGGGCATTTATTTTCTTATACGTGTTTATCATCGGTGGACAAGCATTCCCACTGAGCATCTTCCCAGGCTTTGAAGTCAGCAGTACCTTCGGTGACGGGCAGATTACGGAATATCATCCCTCCGTATATGAATTCTTGGTGGGGATGATGGGCTTGGCAGTCGCGTTTATGATCACCACCGTGAGTGTGCGCGTGTTGAACTTCATGCCACAAGACAAGCACTATATCGCGGACTAAACTATTCTTAAGGCTGCCATGAATCAAATGCTTATTTCGGCAGCGCACAAATCCTCTGGTAAAACCATGGTCAGCATCGGCTTATGTGCCGCGCTGACCGCTCGTGGACACGTGGTTCAGCCGTTCAAAAAAGGGCCAGATTATATCGACCCGATGTGGCTGGGTCAGGCAGCAGGTCATCCTTGTCGTAATTTGGATCTCTACTTAATGGCGCAGGATGAGGTGGTTGCCACGTTCGAGCAACATCGCAAAGCCGTCAATATCGTCGAAGGCAACAAGGGGCTGTATGACGGTCTGGCTTTGGACGGGAGTAATAGCAATGCCGCACTGGCAAAGATGCTGGATCTGCCCGTCATATTGGTGATCGACGCACGTGGCATGACCCGTGGCATTGCGCCGTTAATCTTGGGTTATCAAGCGTTTGATCGCGACATTCAGATCGCGGGGGTGATTCTCAATAACTTGGGCGGTTCACGTCATGAGTCCAAATTACGCGCGGTGATTGAGCATTACACCGATGTGCCTGTTATAGGTGCGATTCATCATGATCCTCGCCTGAGCATCGTTGAACGTCATCTCGGTTTAATGCCCAGTAATGAATCCCATGTCGCGACCGCCAAAATCAAACAGATAGGCGAAGCCATTGCCGAGCAAGTCGATTTGGACAAAGTGCTTGCGCTATCGCATGATAGTGAACAACTCCCTCCCCCTTGCAGGGGGAGGGTTGGGGAGGGGGTTGAAACGTCAATTTCTAGCAGCCCTGTCAGTTCAACCCCCATCCTAGCCAACACAAAAGTGCGCATCGCCATTGCCCGTGATCGGGCTTTCGGTTTTTATTACGCAGATGATCTGGATGCTCTAGTCGCAGCGGGGGCAGAGTTAGTGCCATTTGATGCCTTGCGGGATGAACATCTGCCTGACGTGGATGGCTTGTATATCGGCGGGGGCTTTCCTGAAACCTGTGCCGAGGCTTTGGAAGCGAATACGACTTTGCGTCATGACATTAAAGTTGCGATTGAGCAGGGTCTGCCCGCCTACGCAGAATGTGGTGGATTGATGTATTTGTCACGCAGCATAGCGTATCAAGGGCGTGTTTATGACATGGTGGGGGCGATTCCTGGTGATGTAAAAATGCACGACAAGCCGATTGGTCGGGGTTATGTGCATTTGCGCGAGGAGGAAACGCATCCTTGGCCACGTCCTGATATGCCCGCCAAGCAAATTCGCGCCCATGAATTTCATTACTCCAGCCTAGAAAATCTTCCCTCAGACGCGCGCTTCGCATACCATGTTGAGCGTGGATATGGGATAGACGGGGATCGGGATGGACTGATCGTGCATAACCTGCTCGCTTCCTATACCCATTTGCGCACTATCGGTCGCTGTTATTGGGCAACCCGATTCGTTGCTTTTATTCGGCAACATAAAATACACGATTCAATTCAATCTATTGAGAAAATAACATGACACAGTCACACTACCAAGCTGCTATTGCAGCATTCGATTCGGCCAATGCCGAAGATCCAAACCAAGAATTAGCCGACGGACAGGCATATCCTAAAGAACTGCTTTATGCGCAACGTATGACCGAAATGCAGGAGCGTTTTGCGCCTGAAGCGTCCGAAGCCGTGAAGCTCGCGGTGCGCGCTCAGCATATTCAACGCTGGAAAATCCCCCGCAGTGATTACGCCATGGATAAGCCTGGTTATATGTTATGGCGCACCACGCTGTATAAATACCATGCGGAAACAGCGGGGAATTTGATGCGCGGCGTGGGGTATGACGACGACATGATAGATCGCGTCAAAACCATTGTGAGCAAGAAAGACCTGAAGACCAATCCAGAAACGCAGATGATGGAAGACATTGTCGATTTGGTGTTTATCGAACATTACATGGTGGCTTTTGCCTCTGGTCATCCTGAATATGACGAAGCAAAGTGGATACTGATTATCAAAAAAACGTGGAATAAGATGTCTGCACAGGCGCATGACTTTGCACTGGCGGGCAAAATTAAACTGCCAGCAGCATTGATCCCCTTGATTTTAAAGGCGGTTCAATAATGGATTTTCTGCCGATTTTTGCTGACGTTAAAAACAGACTGTGTCTCGTCGTAGGCGGCGGAGAAGTCGCGAAACGCAAAGCGGGCGTGTTGTTGGAGGCGGGGGCGAAAGTCCGCGTCGTCGCTCCCGACATTGCGGCTAAATTACGCAACGATGTCAGGGTGATGCCTATTTTGGCGCGTTTCGAGGCGGTACATTTGGATGACGTGATGTTGGTGATCGCTGCCACCAATGACCGCAAGGTCAATCAGCAGGTTTCCGAGTTGGCACAGGCGCGCAATATCCCCGTGAATGTGGTGGATGATCCTGAGTTGTGTTCTTTCATTATGCCCGCCATTTTGGATCGTTCGCCGTTGATGGTGGCATTTTCCAGCGGCGGTGCCTCGCCTGTGTTAACGCGCATGATGCGCGGCAAATTGGAAACCGTGATTCCGCAGAACTACAGTCGTTTGGCGGCTTTTGCAGAACGTTTCCGTGAAGTGGTTAAAACCAAAGTGACCAATCCTGCTAAACGTCGTATTTTCTGGGAAAACGCGTTAGAAGGCGTGGTTGCCGAAAAAGTGCTGACGGGCGATGAGCCAAGCGCGGAAGCGATGTTGCAAAAGATGCTGGAAAATGAGGACAACATTCAGCGCGGTGAAGTCTATCTGGTCGGCGCAGGTCCTGGGGATCCTGATTTATTGACCTTCCGTGCACTGCGATTGATGCAAAAAGCCGATGTCGTGGTGTATGACAATCTGGTGGCGAAAGCCATTGTGGATATGACGCGGCGGGATGCGGAACGGATTTTTGTGGGCAAAAAACGTGCCGATCACACCTTGCGTCAGGAAGAAATTAACGAGCTGTTGGTGCGTTTGGCGAAGGAGGGTAAACGCGTGTTACGTCTTAAAGGCGGTGATCCGTTTATTTTTGGGCGGGGCGGCGAGGAAATTGAAACCTTGGCTGTGGAAAACATTCCCTTTCAAGTCGTGCCTGGCATCACTGCCGCATCAGGCGTGGCATCCTACGCTGGCATACCGCTCACGCATCGCGATTATGCCCAATCTTGTATGTTTGTCACAGGTCATCTCAAAGATGGCACGATGAATCTGGATTGGGATGCGCTGGCGCGACCCAAACAAACCGTGGTGGTGTATATGGGGCTGCACGGGCTGGAAACATTATGTGTTGAACTCGTCAAGCACGGTATGCCCGACACCACGCCGATTGCGATTGTGCAACAAGGCACGACGCAAAATCAGCGTGTTTTCACAGGCACTTTAGCAACCTTGCCTGCCATCGCCGAACGTGAGCAGCCGCAAGCCCCGACCCTGATTATCGTGGGGGGCGTGGTAGAACTACGTGAAAAACTGGCGTGGTTCCATCCACAGAATACTTAATGAGCAGGAGAAAGACATGACAATAGCGTTGTTAACTGCCGTGCAAGCGGGTGATGTGACCAGTGCGATGCAGCTGTTGAAGGCGGGTGCGGATGCCAATGGGCGCGATGACACAGGTGCGACTTTGCTGATGTTGGCGGCACATGCGGGCCATGTTGAGATGGTGTTGGTATTGCTAGCAGCAGGGGCGGAAGTTAATGCCCATGATGCGGCAGGTTGGACCCCTTTGGCGAAGGCGGTTTTTAATGCCGAAGCCAAATGTGGTTTTCCCGATGTGGTACAAGTGTTGATTGCGGTAGGGGCGAATCTGGAGGCTGCGATTGGTTATGGCGTGCGTCCCTTGATGCTGGCGGCGGGTTATGGTGAAGCCGAGATTGTCGAAATGCTGTTGCAAGCAGGCGCGGATGTGTTAGCACGCAACGAAGGCGGCTACACCGCGCTGATGATGGTGAAACAAAAGCATTATGTGGATGTGATTAACTTGCTGCATGAAGCCGAGCAGCTGGCGGGCGTAGGGGAGGGCAGTTGTGCCACCAAAAACGCGCCTGATACGAATGTTGTTACTTTTCTAAAACGCCCAAATATGTAATGTGTTGCCCGTTTGGGCAGTTAATAAACGAGTGAACCATGCCCTACTATATTTACCAAATCACCGCCCAGCCAATCAAGATGCTGAAAAAGCTAGAGCAGCACGACAACTATAAAGACTCGTCAATTCGCGTCAAACAACTGCGCATCGAACAGGCGGTAGATGCCAATGTGCTGATTAAAATGATCTATGCCGACTCGGAATTTCAAGCCGAAGACCTGCTCAATGAGATTCGTGCTGCCGCGCCGCAGCTGGGCGATGATTAACAACATGCGTCCATCCTACGTTCAAGTTGCTTTGGACTTTATGAACCGCGACCATGCCGAGTTCGTAAAAATGCACGATCATATTTTGAATTTACTCGCTCAGGCGCGTGAGGGGGCGGCTATCGAGGTGGCGTTAAGTCAATTGCTTTTGCACACTCGACACCATTTTGAGGCGGAAGAACAGGCGATGCAAGCGGCGCAATTTCCCCCTTATCCCATGCACAAAATGGAGCATGATCGTGTGTTGGCGATATTGACCCAGCAAGTCAGTGCGTGGCAGCAAACGCAAGATGCTACTGCACTGCGTGAGTTTTTCGAGGTCGCTTTAACGCAGTGGTTTACCCAGCATGTGAACATGATGGACAAAGTGACCGCGAAATACATTGCCCATCACACCGCTGTTCACTAAACCTTGTCCCAATGACAAGCATTAGTTGCCGTAGGCTTTTTCAAACATCTCGGTGACATTGTTCATAATGGTCAAAATGCGCTCGCTGGTAGTCGCGACGTTTTCCATGCTGTCTTTATGCGCTTCGTCATTGTCATCATCACTCAACAAGGCGACGTTTAGATAACTCCATTGGTTTTTAGCTAAGCGCAACTCGGTCTGAATACTAGGATTGTTGGCAGCACCGCCGATCAACGCTTTATGCGCAGTCAAAAAATCTGCTTTGGCCTGAGTTAACTTGGTCTCTATTTCAGGCGTAGCCATGTTCATCTTTTTGAACATATAAAACTTAGCAACCCGTTGCGACAACATCCGTTGACGACCCGCCACATTGATCCAATAGCCCGCTTTCTGACCAGACTCGGCATCAAATAACTGGGTGAGTTTATGGGCAGATGCTAACAGCGGCTCATCTAATTCGAGCAATTTTCTAGCACCTGCATTGCTCGCTTTTCTTAATAAAATAGGGCGCATTTTCAACCAGTTATTGTTTTCCTCTGCCCACGCTTGTTGTAATTCGGGTTTGACCGCCGCAATCCGTAACTCCTCTAATTGCGTATCAAATAAAGAGATGGAGTCTTGCAAAATCTGTTCTGAAAAATCAGGTTTGATTCCTAAGTGTACTTGGCAATAGGCTTTGATTATGCGTTGGGACAACATACGTTGCCGACCTGCTTTGTTAATCGCACTGGCAATGGAAATGGCTTCTGTGGCGGCGGGAGCGGCCTGTACGCTGGTGCTGAGGGACGATAAAGCCCATGTCAACGCGAGTAAACTGGCTTGGCAGATTTTCCATAATGTGCTGATTTTAACCATGATAATCCCTTTAAATGTAATCAAAAAATCATATTTCAGCGGATGTTTGATGCTACGCGCTTTATATTAACTGGATAGTCAAGATTATGCTACGAGAAACGTAACTACTCAGCCCCCTCTCAAGCAAAGCGGGGTGGGGGCGGGGATTCACGGAAGGTTTGGATTAGCGCATCGAAGATATTTGCACCTTGTTTGTGCAGGGTGGCTAGGTAGGAGCGTATGG
>JBASWK010000159.1:0-98259 GCA_049276435.1 Gallionella sp.
AGCCCGCCAAACTGATTATCGGCGCAATGATGCGTAAACTGATTCACGTCGCATTTGGTGTGCTGAAATCAGGTAAAAAATTCGATCCAGCACTACATTTAGCTTGACGGGGATAACAGTATCTACTGATATGGATGACGACGAGTGTTAATTCACCTTTTACGGTTTGGCGTAAGTCCGAATGCCCATCGCTTGCCAAGCAAAACGCCCTTGTTGATCCGCCAGTAGTTTCTCGATGCCGCGCACAACGGATTGACCAATTGCGGTTGGGGCGTTGATTTGGGTGATGCCATACCAATTGCTCGGTGTATTGGGCAGGGCAATGGCGACCACTTGATCTAAGCCAAACGGTGGGGTGACCACGATGCGTTCTTGTTCAGATTTGCCTGGCAACACCACGATTTGTTGGGCAGGGGAGCGCGCTTGTTCGGTGGCTTTTTGCGGATATAGCACTGAGACATTGCCCGATGAGTCGATATTCAAAATCAACAAATGCGCATCGGCTTCGGTTTGCACATGAAATGCAAAACTATCGCCTTCGACAAAGGTATTGCCTTGGGTGGCAGGGTCAGTTTCGAGATGGATATTAAAGCTCGGTCTCGCCGTTGCCACCAAATTACGCCACCACGCTTCCGCATGTAAGCGTTGTGCCAACGCCTGACCTGCATCGGGAAAACGCGCAATCGGGTCGCCTGAACCTGCGCGCAACTCCAATCCACCCGCGACTTTTGCCAATTCCAGCACGGCTTGATCGGTTGCGCCGACCACTTTGATACCGTTCATTTTTTCCAGTGTGCTTTTCAGATTGGCTAATTCAGCGGGTAAGCGCACTGCCACTTGGGTGGAAAATAGTGCGACTTTGTTGCCGCCTTTGGGAATGCCCGTGCCAAACAAAGGTAACATCGCGACATGTTTGGTATCTTCCGCCAAGCTAGGCAGGCGTTGCGGCGTATGGCCATATTCCCGCCCTTCCATGAATTGCAACACGGATTGATGCAATTCGGCGTAGTCAATTTTGCCATTGCCATCTAAATCCGCCGAAATTTCACCCTTTAACACCCGCAACAAGGTATCGGTCAAGGCACCGTGCGGCAGATTGTCTACCGTGGGTAGGGCGATTAAGTCGCTGGTTTGAATGTCGCGTGCGGGTTCGCGATCACTGGCGGCGGATAAAAACATCACTTGTTGATACGGGTAAGCCGCAGCAGCGGCTTTTTGCGGACGCACGGTCGAGCTATTTTGCATCATCGCATCCGAAGTAAAGCTAATCGGCACTTGGCGGAAATGGGCTTTTCGCCCTGGGGTAATCGCGCGCACCATATTGCCCGAATAGCAAGAATCGGCGATTACCATGATTTGACGGGTTTTTTCCAGCTCCAACAACACGGGACGCAAATGGGTTTGACCGATAATCAACACTTCAGACAGCCGATTTTGTCGCGCCAAATCACCCAATTGATCGGGGCTGGGCGAATCCACGGGAATAAATGCGCCCGAAGAATACGGCAGGGGCAAGTTCACATGACTGTCTAACGCGCTGGTGCCATGCCCTGAAAAATACACCAGCACAAAATCGCCCTCGGCACTGCGCTGCTTTAAAGCTGCCAATTCGCGCAAAATGTTAGCGTGCGTTGCTTCTTGATTAGTCAGGGTTTTAATGTCCGCCGCCTTAAAATTCCAGCGATCCACCAAGGTTTTCTGCATCGAGCGCACATCGCTCACCGCTCCCTCCAATTGCCCCACATTCTGATATTCGTTGATCCCAATCAGCAACGCCACAGGTTTGGCATAGACATGATTCATCGCCAACAACAAAATTACCCACAACAACAGCAACTTGGCTTTCATCTTCAGGTTCTCCCGTAAAATTAAGGTAGGGCGGCATGATTGCCGAATAAGGTACAAAAAGTTTTAGTGCCTCTGCGTATCCATTCAGGTAACTCTAACGTGCTACTGGGTCAGTGAATTTAGGATAAGCAGTTTATTCGTAGCCCAAGCTGCGTAAGGTGCGTGCATCATCCGCCCAACCGCTGCGTAGCTTGATAAAGACTTCTAAGAATACTTTGCCGTCGAATAACTTTTCCATATCCAACCGGGCTTGGGTGGCGATTTCTTTCATCTTTTCGCCTTTTTTGCCCAGCAGCATGGCTTTGTGGACTTCTTTATCCACCAAAATTGCGGCACTGATACGGCGCAATTTTTTGTCCATTTTGAATTGTTCGATGATGACGCTGGTGGAGTAGGGCAGTTCTTCGCCTGTAAAACGGAACACTTTTTCACGTAGAATTTCGGAGGCGAGGAATTTTTCGCTGCGGTCGGTGATGTCATCTGCATCATAAATCAAGCCGCCTTCAGGCAAATACTGGCGCAAGGTGTCACGCAATTCAGGGATTTTTTTGCCCAGTTTCGCGCTGACAGGCACCACATCGGCGAATTTGAAATCTTGAGAGACGCGTTCGGCGAAGGAGAATAGTTGTCCTTTGTCGGCGACCTCGTCGATTTTGTTAATCACCAGTAGCACGGGGCGGTTGTCGGGCAATAACTTCAATACTTCTTGATCGCGCTCGTCATAGCGCATGGCTTCTAGCACGTAAAGCACCACATGCACATCGCGCAAGCTGCTGGTCACCACGCGATTCATGCTGAGATTCAAGGCGTTTTTGTACTGCGTTTGAAAGCCTGGGGTATCGACGAAAACGTATTGCGCATGGGCATCGGTGAAAATGCCGTGAATGCGGTGGCGCGTGGTTTGGGCTTTGCGCGAAGTAATGCTGATTTTTTGCCCGATCAGGTGATTGAGCAAAGTCGATTTGCCGACATTGGGGCGACCGACAATGGCAATGTAGCCGCTACGGAAGTCTTCAGCGAACACTAAAGGTTCGGTCGTTGCGACGGGGGATTGTGCTTCGCTCATTTATTTATGTCCAATTCGTTGATACGCCGCGAGGGCGGCTTGTTGTTCGGCGTTACGGCGGCTATTGCCTTCGCCGCGTGTGATGATTTTTAAGGGGGGAATGTTGCATTCCACCTGAAAAAGTTGTGAGTGGGCTTCGCCTTGCGTGGCGATAATTTTATAGCTTGGCAGCGGGATGCGTTTGCTTTGCAGATACTCTTGCAACAAGGTTTTGGCATCTTTACCCAAGGTGGTGACATCTACTTGGGCAAGGTAAGGCACCAGCAAACCCAGTACCACTTTTTCTGCCGCCATAAAACCCGCATCCAAAAACACCGCCCCAAATAAGGCTTCCATGGCATCCGCCAAAATAGAAGGGCGACGGTGTCCGCCACTTTTGCGCTCCCCTTCCCCTAGGCTAAGATACGTACCTAGATTTAGCTGTTGCGCCAGTGTGACCAGCGTTTCTTCTTTCACCAAATTGGAACGGAGTCGAGATAACTCACCCTCGCTCAATTGTGGAAAGGTGTTAAACAAATGACGTGCCACAATGCAGCCTAGGATGCTATCCCCTAAAAACTCCAGTCGTTCGTAATGGTCTGGCGCATAACTACGATGCGTCAGGGCACGTTTTAGCAAGACGGGTTGATTGAATTCATGACCGAGCTGTTTGCACAGCGTGCTACTGTTTCGTGCCGAATCTGTCATCTTTAAGAGCGCACTTATTGTGCACTACGCGGATTAAAGTCCAGCAACAAGCTGATGTTGCCGCCCACAGGAATTTTGACACTGTAGCTTACCGTTAAAATGCCGCCGTCTATCATTTGAATTTGTTCTGGTTTGATCGCGGTAACATTGTCTATGCTTGAGCGTCGGGCAAAAGAAGCCTGAATTTCACCTAAGCTCGCTCGAGACAGGTCAGGATCATGCTTAATCGCATTGAACAAGTTGGTGATTTTGGCATCTTCCATGTAAGCAGGAATCAATTTCAAACCAAAAATGACCAGCAAAATCAGCAGAATCGCCCCGACCAAAAAATTGAACAGCGCGACGCCCCGTTGTTGTTGTGCAGCTTTCATGTTTTACTCCCCTTTTGTTATTGCAATCCATTGCGGACAGATAACCGCCCACGTCACTTGTTAAAACAAAGAACCAATACGTTTGAGATCGGAGAAATTCATCCAAACCAAAAAGGCTTTGCCGACAATCTGATTGTCGGGTACAAACCCCCAATAGCGACTGTCTCGGCTGTTGTCCCGATTGTCCCCCATCATAAAATAATTGCCTGCGGGTACGGTGCAGCGCACGCTTTCATCGGCATACACGCAACTTTCGCCGTTTGGAAAGTCAATGACCGAGTCACGATGCAAGGTTGGCATGTCGGGGTTGACCAATATATCGTGCTTACGTTCCCCTAAAATTTCTTGGTGGCGTTCTGTGTGGATAAAATTGAGTCCTGTTTCGACATAGTTGTAATCGCCTAAGTTGGATTGTTTTTGCTCTAACTCATTGATATATAGCTTTTTATCTCGATACTCTACAATATCTCCAGGTGTCGCCACGACGCGTTTGATGTAATCTACGGAGGGGTTCTCAGGGTAATGAAACACCATCACATCGCCCCGTTGTGGATTGTTGAACTGCACAATTTTCTGGTTAATGATGGGTAAGCGTATGCCGTAAGTAAATTTATTCACCAAAATAAAATCGCCCACTTGTAAGGTCGGAATCATCGAACCTGAGGGGATTTTAAACGGTTCGGCTAAAAACGAACGAATAAAAAATACCGCTAAAATCACAGGGAAAAAACTTTTAGCATATTCCACCCACCATTGCTCAGCGACACCCTCAGCACGCTGAGCGCGTAACACCCATTTATCTAATAGCCAAATGCTGCCAGTCACTAACAGCATCACAAACATAATTAACGCAAAATCCATTGTTTTTTCCTTAGTAAGTCGATAGGGGTTAGTTGCTAGTCGCTGGTCGCTAGTCGTTAGGCACTACGCCAATTACTGACCAACTAACGACTAACGACCAAATTGAAACAACTAATCATCCACCCGCAAAATCGCTAAAAACGCTTCTTGTGGGATCTCCACATTGCCGACTTGTTTCATGCGCTTTTTACCCGCTTTTTGTTTCTCTAGCAGTTTCTTTTTACGCGAAATATCGCCGCCGTAGCATTTTGCCAGCACGTTTTTACGCATGGCTTTCACGTTCTCACGCGCAATGATATTCGCGCCAATGGTGGCTTGAATCGCCACGTCATACATCTGGCGTGGTATCAGTTCGCGCATTTTGGCGGCGACTTCGCGTCCGCGATATTGGCTGTTGGCGCGATGTACGATGACTGCCAAGGCATCGACGCGGTCGCCGTTAATCAGCATATCCACTTTCACCACATCGGCGGCGCGATATTCTTTGAATTCATAATCCATAGACGCATAGCCGCGTGACACCGATTTCAGCTTATCAAAGAAATCCAATACGATTTCCGCCATGGGCATTTCGTAAATCAAATTCACTTGCTTGCCGTGATAGGCGATATCAATTTGCATCCCGCGTTTTTGGGTACACAAGGTAATCACCGAGCCAACGTATTCGTTGGGCATGTACAAATTGACCGTGACCACGGGTTCGCGAATTTCGTTGATTTTGGACGGGTCGGGCATTTTGGATGGGTTATCGACCATGATGACCGTGCCATCGCGCAGTTCCACTTCGTAAATCACGGTGGGTGCGGTGGTAATCAAGTCCATGTCGAACTCGCGCTCCAAGCGTTCCTGCACGATTTCCATGTGCAACAAGCCTAAGAAGCCACAGCGGAAGCCAAAGCCCAAGGCTTGCGATACTTCAGGTTCGTACAACAACGCCGCGTCGTTCAACTTGAGTTTTTCCAAAGAATCGCGCAAGGCTTCGTATTGGTTTGATTCTACAGGGAATAAACCCGCAAACACCTGCGGCTGCACTTCTTTAAAGCCTGGCAAAGCCGCAGCGGCGGGCTTGGCTACGTGGGTGATGGTATCGCCCACTTTGGCAGATTTGAGTTCTTTAATGCCTGCAATCACAAAGCCCACTTGCCCCGCACTCAAGGTGTCGCGGTCTTGCGCTTTGGGGGTGAACACGCCGATATGCTCGGTTAAATGTTGCGCGCCCGTTGCCATAAACAGGATTTTTTCCTTAGGCTTAATCGTGCCGTTTTTCACCCGTACTAACATCACCACGCCGACATAGTTATCGAACCACGAGTCAATAATCAAGGCTTGCAACGGGGCGGCGGGGTCGCCTTCGGGTGGCGGCACTTTGATAATTAAAGCTTCTAGTACATCTTGCACGCCCAGTCCTGTTTTGGCGGAACACAGCGTTGCGTCATGCGCGTCAATGCCGATGACTTCTTCGATTTCTTCGATGGCGTTTTCGGGATTGGCGGAAGGCAAATCAATTTTGTTCAATACAGGTACGACTTCTACGCCCAGCTCCAGCGCGGTGTAGCAATTTGCCACCGTTTGCGCTTCTACGCCTTGCGAGGCATCCACCACCAACAGCGCACCTTCGCATGCTGACAGCGAGCGCGACACTTCGTAAGAAAAATCCACGTGTCCTGGGGTGTCAATCAAATTCAGGTTGTAAATTTGCCCATCTCGCGCTTTGTAGCTCAATGCGGCAGTTTGCGCTTTGATGGTGATGCCACGTTCGCGCTCTAAATCCATGGAATCCAGCACTTGCGCTTCCATTTCGCGGTCAGATAAGCCGCCGCAGAGTTGAATAATGCGATCCGCCAGCGTGGATTTGCCGTGGTCGATGTGAGCAATAATGGAAAAGTTACGGATAAGCTGCATGATGAGGTGTCAATTAAAATCCCGCGCTTGACGCGGCATATTAGAAAAGGGTGAATTCTAGCTGATTTTAGGGGGGAGCGAAGGGGCTAATTCAGTAAAGTGCTGTATGACGCAATTGCGGCCATGATGTTTTGCCTTGTAAAGTGCCTTATCGGCGGCATTGCCTAGCTTGGTGGCATCATTAAAATCAATGACATCGGCGACGCCACAACTAAAGGTGACGGAAAATTCGGTACCCTCCGCAAAATGATGTAAATGGGAAAAGTCCTCACGTATTTTATCTAGTACTTTGACGGCTGCCGCACCATTGGTATCTGCCAAGATAACGGCGAATTCTTCACCACCGTAGCGTCCCACCGCATCAATCTCGCGCAGGCGTTGTTTCAGAAGCCGCGACAAACTCTTAATGACGCGATCTCCTGCGGGGTGACCATAGCTATCGTTAATTTTTTTGAACCAATCAATATCAATCATGGCAAAACAACATTGCGTCCCTTGTCGTTTAGCACGGGCAACTTCTCGATCCAGTTGATCTTTAATGGCGGTGTGGTTGAGCAGCCCCGTCAAGCTGTCGCGCACCATAAACGAGCGCAACATCAGTGAGCGACGGATGCGGCTGGTGACCGAAGTCACGAGATGTTGCGGTTGGATGGGTTTGGTGAGGAAATCATCGCCCCCTAAATCAATCGCCGCAAGCTGTTTGTCGATGTCTTTCTCACCAGACAAAAAGACAATGGGAATGCTGACAAATTTATCTAATTGCCGTATCACGCGGGCTAATTCCATGCCATTACAGCTGGGCATATACATGTCGATGAGGATCAAGTCAGGGTCAAATTCCAAGAGCGGCTCCATGGTCGCCAGAGGATCATTGACCGAATAGGTGTGCATACCTGCTTGTTTCAGAATCGCCGTGTAGTAAGCCGTGAGCGTGGGGGAATCATCGACGATCATCACGCGATAGGGCGAATTGGCTTGGGTCGAGGTCAGCTCGTCCAGCTTATCAAGGAGCCTGCTGATATTCAGTGTTTTGTTAAAATAGGCGATGCTGCCCGCTCGTACCGCTTCCAGTCTGGCGTTAAAATCGTCTTGCGCCGAAATAAAAATGACGGGTATGGGGAGTTTGCGTTCCAGCTGCACTTCTTTCATGGTTTTTACCCCTCCCCAACTGTCGTTTGGAAAGGAAATATCCATCACCACCACCGCATCGGTGTTTTGATGCACGGCCTGTTTAAACGCATTTAAGGTGTTGAACACGCGGGTGTCGTAACCAAAGTAGCTGAGCTGGTTTCTTAAGTTCTCCGCGAAGGCAATGTCATCGTCTACAATAAAAATGTGACGGAACTTGATGGTTTCATAGGGGTGAGGGGCGATGGCAATCACGCCGCTATGGTCTAGCGGTGATGTGCTCGTACTCATGGTGACTTGGTGCAGCTCACTAATCAGGCTAGCAATATGCAGGCGTTGGGCTTTATTCAACACCGTCTTCGCTTGTATCAAGAGACTCAGATCATATTCCAGTACCCGTGCTAAATCGCTTAATGCAGCGAAACCAAAGGTTTTACCTGAACCCGTCATGCTGTGTATCCTGCGGTGCAGGGTTTGGAAGCCTTCTTCATCCCAACGATTATGCGGGAGTTGCTGCCACAGCTGTTCAATCTGCGCGATTTTTTCAGGTAGCTGAGCCGCATAAACACTGCTCAACATTTGTATTTTTGCGGTCAGATCCCCTATATCAGCCATGGCAGTGAGTCCATATTTCGAGTACTTGGTTGGAGAGCATCATCGGATCAAACGGCTTGGGAATAACATCTATTGCGCCGATTGCTTTGTAGCCTGTTATTTCGCTAGGCTGCACTTTTGCGGTCATGAATATTGTCGGCGTGTCAGCGAAGGCGGGCAGTTTACGCAATTCTCCCAAGGTGGTTGGCCCATCCATGCCTGGCATCATCACATCTAGCAAAATAAGTTGAGGCTGAAAAGCGGTAATTTTTTCCAATGCTTCTCTGCCTGAGCTGCATACTTCCAAGGTAAAACCGCCCAATGTTTCTAGGGCAAGCCGTGCGATCATTTGAATATCAGGCTCATCTTCAACGTATAAAATGCGGGTTAATGGTTCGGTCATTGCAACGTCCTATTTTTAAAATTGCGGTCGAGGGTGATTAGCGCGATTTTGCTGAGGGCTAATTTTCTCCGATTAAACGCTTAATGGTGGTTAACAACTGCCCATTGTCCGTGCGAGACTTAACCAGTGCGGATTTGATTTTTGACAGGTCGTCATGCAACACTTCGGTTGCTGAGAATACCACCACAGGGATGGCAGGCACAGCATGATTTAACGCGGGCAATAACTCCATACTGGAGCCATCGGGGAGTGAAATGTCCAGTATGGCTAAATCATAGTGTCCATTTTGCAACATACGACGGGCATCCGCTAGGGTTCTGGCATTTTCAACCTTGGCAATCTCACCCACGATCATGCTGACGACATGGGCAATATCAGGGTCATCTTCCACATGGAGTACTTTGGGCATACCATCCGCCGCTTGCCCGACCGCTTGCCTGAGTGCGGCGGCTAGTTGCATTTGGTCTATGGGTTTACTGATCCAATCAATTACACTGAATGCGTCGCTGCTCAGTACTTTTCGACCTTCGTTGGCGTTGGCTGACACCACCACAATGGGGAGCGTGGCGGTCGCAGGTGCTGCACGGAGTTCGCGTATCAGCGAGATACCATCTTGATTGGGCATTGAAAGATCCAAGGTCATCGCGGCATATTTTCGCGCGCCCAGTAATTGTTTGGCTTGCGCGGCATCATAGGCGACATCGGCCGCTAAACCCGATTGTTCCAGCATCAAGCGCAGCAACTCGGCGACATCGTGATCATCTTCGCAAATTAACACATGCTTTTTGTTCCCTGCATTGGCTAAAACAGGCACGGTGCTTTTGGTGGATTTCCAAATGGGAAATTCAACGAAAAAAGTCGTCTCTACATTGGGGTGTGAGGTAAAACCGATGTTGCCGCCCATTTGTTCAATGATGGCTTTGGTGATGCTCAATCCTAAGCCTGTGCCGCCTTTCTTTTTGGTGTCAGACGCATCGGCTTGGGCAAATTTTTGGAAAATTTGCCCTTTGAACGCATCAGGAATGCCGCTGCCATGATCTTTTACCGACACGCGAACCTGTTGCGCGATGCACTCGATGGCGACCAGTACCTTGCCGCCAGACGGGGAAAATTTGGCGGCATTGGACAATAAGTTGGCGAATACCTGCATCAGGCGATTGGTATCAACCTTAATCATCATGTCAGGGAGTTCGTTTTCTAAGGCGTAACTCACCTTGTACTGCTCACCGTAAGCGCGATTGCCTTCCAGTGCCTGCGCTAACAGGGGCATCAGTTTGGTGGGCTGCATATCAAATTCCATCTTGCCTGCCTCAATTTTTTCCATGTCGAGTATGTCGTTGACCAGCAAGATCAAGCGTTCGCTATTTTTGTGTGCAATTTCAATCAGCGGTTTGATTTTTGCGGGCAATTCACCGACCACGCCGCCGACAATCAGGGCGAGCGAGCCGCGTATGGAAGTCAGTGGGGTGCGTAATTCGTGGCTCACGGTGGAGATAAACTCGCTTTTCATGCGCTCGACTTTCACGCGTTCGGTGATGTCGCGCACGATGCCTGTGAACACGCGCTTATCCCCTAACTGCATTTCGGACACCGCCAAGTCGATGGGAAAGGTTGAGCCATCCTTGCGCCTTCCCTCTACCTGCTCACCGATACAGATGAATTTTTTATGATGGGTTTTGACGTAATTGTGTAAATAACCATCTTGCTCGCTGTGATAGAGTTCTGGCATCAGTGTTTTGATACCACTGCCAATGATCTGGGCGGCGGGATAGCCAAAAATATTTTCGGATGCTTTGTTAAAAGATTCAATGATGCCGTGCTCGTTGATGGTCATAATGCCATCGAGTACATTATCAAGTATCGCTTGCGTGCGTAAAGTGCTTTCCTGTGCGGCATACTCTGCCATTCTGAGTGCGGTGAAGTCCTGTACCGTCCCGCGTGATCGCAGGGGTTTTCCCGCCGCATCAAAGTCCGAGGTGCAGTGTTCATGCACCCACTTAATGCGACCATCACTCATCCGCAGACGATGGGTGATTTCGTAAGGCGCGCGATTCATCAGCGATTCGGTATAGGCTAGATTGACGGCGTCTCTATCGTCAGGATGAATCGCATCCAGAAAAGCCTCGTAGGACGCACCGAACGCTGACTTATCAATCTCAAATAAGTTGTATATTTCATCTGACCAAATCAGCTTCCCTGAGATCAAATCCAAATCCCAGCTGCCGACTTTGGCGATGTGTTGCGCTTCTCTGATTCGCCTTTCATCTTCCAATCTTTCTTGCGTGGCTTGAATCCGTTCAGTAATGTCACGCACGATCTTGGATGCGCCAATGATTTTGCCCGTGGTGTCTTTCATGGGCGAGATACTCACCAAAACATCTATTCGCCCGCCATCTTTTTTGACCCAAACCGTTTCAAAATGCTCGACATGCTCCCCTTGCTGGATGCGGCTGAGGATTTGGGGGTCTTCGCAGGCGTTGTCATGCGGGATAAGCATCTTCATCGGCTGACCGATTGCTTCTGACGCGGTATAACCAAAGAGTCTTTCTGCCGCAGGATTCCAAGTGGTAATCTTGCCATCTAGCGTTTTGCTCATAATGGCATCGTCGGAAGTGGCAATGATGGCGGCATATTTTTCTTGCAGCAAAAACAATTCAGCGGCATCCTTTAACCACTGTCCATGTTCTAATTCTTCGCTCACACATTGCGCTAAATCACGCAGTCCTAGTTGTTGTTCCGTACTCAGTTGACGCGGTTGACGGTCTATCACACAGAGCGTCCCGACGCGTTGACCATTGCGCAACGTCAGCGGCGCGCCTGCATAAAAACGAATATGCGGTATGTCAATGACCAGTGGATTGTCAGCAAAGCGAGGATCCAGTTGTGTATCTGGAATAATGAGGGTTTGGTCTTCGAGTATGGTATGACCACAAAAGGAAATGCTGCGAGGTGTTTCAAGTGCATCCAGTCCTTGACAGGACTTGAACCATTGTCGGTTGCTATCAACCAACGAAACCAGCGCAATAGGTACCCCCAATAAGTGCTGAGCTAATCGCGTAAAACGGTCAAATCGCTCTTCGGCAGGCGTATCTAACACCGTGAGTCCGCGCAAAGTGGCGAGGCGGCTTGCTTCATCAAATGGAACGGGCGGCTCTAGCAATGGGTTCTCCTAAGGTATTGTGTACAAGTAATTGGGTGTTGAGTTGTTGGTCGCTAGTCGTTAGTTTTTAGTTGCCAGAGTGAAATGTTTTTATCATCTATTTGAATATATTGTAAAAAAATATAGTGAGGGCAGCTTTCCCACATTAACTAACGACTAGCGACTAGCGACTAGCAGCTTAAAATACCCGAAAATTTAGGTACAGGTGCTCATTGTGCTGACCTTGGTTGTGCGTTGCTGGGTGGAAATTTTCTTGCATCTAATTGAATATATTGTGAAAATGGTGAATTTAGCCAGCTCATTCACCCAGCAGTTTATTCATCCTCTAATGAAGCCGTCGCACGCACGACTTCTTCTAACGAAGTCAGTCCACGCAACGCTTTCTTAAAACCATCGTAACGCAAATTACGAAAGCCCTGTTGTATTGCAATCCGCATGATCTCATTATTGTCGCGCCCCCGTAAGATCGCCTCGCGTATGGCGGGTGTTACCTTGAGAAATTCGTGTATGCCCACCCGCCCAGTATAGCCCGTTTTGCCACAATGCTCACAGCCCGTACTTTTGTAGAGCGTGGGCAGCGTGGTGTCTTCTTTCCAGTAGAAATAGGGGCGTAATTCGTCTGGGTCTGGCTGATAGTCGCTTCTACAATATTCGCACAGCTTGCGCACTAAGCGTTGCCCCAGTACCCCGATGAGGGCGGGGGCGACAATGAAACGCTCTACGCCCATGTCCAGTAGTCGTGTGGTGGCCTGAATCGCATCGTTGGTATGTAAGGTCGTCAACACCAAATGTCCAGTCAGTGCTGCTTGTGCGGCTATGCGTGCGGTTTCGGTGTCGCGAATTTCGCCGACCAAAATGGCATCGGGATCTTGTCGTAGTACCGCGCGTAATACCTCTTGAAAGCCACGACCAACCTTGTTGTTGACCATCACTTGATTCAGGCTGTGTACATCGTATTCGACGGGGTCTTCAATCGTGATAATGTTGATGTCGCGTGTATTGATAAAGTTCAGCGCGGCGTAAAGGGTCGTGCTTTTGCCCGAACCCGTAGGTCCTGTGACAAATAGTATGCCTTGAGGGTGTTTTAAAGCGGTCTTTAATGGACGTAATACTTCGGGCGAAAAATCCAGTTTATCTAGGTTCAGAATAGCACTTGCGTATAACGAGCCCAAAATGCGCATCACAATTTTCTCGCCATGCACCACGGGCAGGCAGGAAACGCGTAAATCCAAGGTCTTCATCGGCAAAGCAAAGCTGATTTTGCCATCTTGCGGCTTGCGACGTTCGGTAATGTCCATCTCGGCGGTAATTTTGTAGCGAGACGCGAGCGGCATGCCCATTTCTGCGGGTAAAAACAGTCTGTCCGTTAATATCCCGTCGATCCGAAAACGGATTACTACCTCATTTTTCTTGGGTTCAATATGAATATCTGAGGCGCGTTCTTTCAATGCAAGCAAAATAATCGAATTGCTCAGTTCAACCAGTGGCTTGGAATCCAATAACTTGACCAGTGCCGCTTCGCTCAGTTGTTCGCCCTGAAAAATCTTCAAGTCGAAGCTGGTCACCAAGTCGCCCACGTTTTGCGCAGACTGGTAATTGACCTTAATGGCTGAGTCAATTTCGTCACGGAAGCAAAAGACGGGACTGACGGTTCCCATCAGCAGATTTTCCAATGCCGTAATGACTTTTTGGTCACCTGGATTCGCCATGCCCACCGTCACGGCATTACCCAGACGATAAATTGGAATGGCGTGATAGCGGGATGCTATTTCAACGGGCAGCAGCGAGACGATTTTGTCTTGAAATAAGGTTTTGCTTAGGTTGACATAGGTGCAATTTAGCTGACTTGCCAGCAGTTCACCTGCGGTATCACGATCCAAATAGCTGTCTTGAATGATGAACTGGGCAAATTCAAGCGCATCGTTCTGGGCGGCTTTAATCATGCTCGCGAGGGGGGCGGGCGGAATGCCACTTTTTTCTTGGAAGCTTGCAATGAGCGATTCAGTCAGTTCCATGGCTAGAATTTCTTTCTGCGCGTGGCGAGTAATTTGCGGATGTCGTCTTGTGTGACACGCGCCTTGTGCGTTGACTCTAGGAATTTATGCTCTTGCGCGGCTTGTTGAACCAAATAATCCAGATCAAAACGGTGGTCAATATCCGTCGTACCCTTGAGTTCTTGTTCAGGTTCTACGGTTAAGCTCAGCCCGCAGCGACCACAAAATGCGTCCCCTATCGCGGCAACAAAACCACAGCGACAACACACAGAATCCAGTCTTTCACCACAACGACCGCAGAATAGATAGCCCGCTGGATTGGGGTGATTGCAGCTCATGATGACACACTCGCATTGATTTCTGCCATGTATTCAGTCCATGTTTCACTGATTGCTTGGTGCAATTCGGCGGCGGTGGTGTTCTTCAGGATGTAGTTTCGTGCGCCATAGTCAATACATTCCTTCACCACCGACATCGCATTAAGAGAAGTCAACATAATCACCAGTGCTTTGGGATTGATGTGCATAATTTGTTTCAAGACATGAATGCCGTCTAGTTTGGGCATGTTGATGTCCAATACGACTATATCTGGCTGATGTTGCTGATACAGACTCAAAGCTTCTTCCCCATCCGATGCCTCACCGACCACCTCGGCACCTAGGTTGGTAAAAATGAGGTTGAGCAGGCTACGAATATGCGCCTCATCATCTGCTATCAATACGCTAGCTTGGTGTTTTTCCATACGCTCCCTCACGATTTCTTATTATTGACCATCCGATATGCCGTTGAGATTATCTTATTTTTGCGCGATCGCGGTGTGATTTTTACTGAAGGGTGTTGAGGCGTGAGAGATGGCTCATCGGGTGTTTCACAATTAAGGATGATGCGATTGAAGCTGTAACGCAAAAAATCCGCAGAGCGGATTTGAGATTTCATTTAATTTTCACACCAGACTGATGTCTGGCGTCCCCAACGAGATTCGAACTCGTGTTACCGCCGTGAAAGGGCGATGTCCTAGGCCTCTAGACGATGGGGACCTTGACTTTTTATTGCTTGCTACTTGTACTACCTGTTGCCTTGGTGGAGATAAGCGGAGTCGAACCGCTGACCTCTTGCATGCCATGCAAGCGCTCTACCAGCTGAGCTATACCCCCGTACCTCGAAAGAGCGCGCATTATAGGGAGGAGAAGGGTGCTTGTAAAGAGGCTAGATGAAAAAATTACAAAATACTGGGCGTGAGTATCGGGAAGCGTGGCTAAAAATGGATGATTGATGGGTGTTTTTAGCACAATATGGTATCTATCCCCTTGTTTTTACAAGATTCGTGTTTGAGTAGAGGGGAGGGACATCGAAAATAGCATCGTTTCCCCAAGTTTTGGCTAATTTACCAACCGAACAGGGAAAGTGCCTTTTGTTTTAATTGCTGCGGGCGATTTTTTGACTGTTGACCGCTGGGTTTTGGGCAAAATAGTGTTGTATGCCTTTGACGATTGCTTGAGCAACGCGCGCTTGATAGTTCGCATCGTTGAGGCGACTTTCTTCGCTTGGGTTGCTGATAAACGCGGTTTCAACCAGAATCGAAGGGATCTTTGGGGATTTTAGTACTGCAAATCCCGCTTTTTCCACTTTGCCGCGATGCAATTCATTTACCCTGCCGAGTTCTTTGAGGATGTGACTGGCTAAATGTTGACTGTCTTTGACCGCCGCCGTTTGGGATAAATCAAACAAGGTGCGCATCAATGCCGCATCTTTGCCTGCAACGGCCACGCCACCGATGGCATCGGCATTATTCTCTTTGTTGGCAAGCCAATCAGCGGCTGAACTGCTGGCACCATGTTTAGAGAGGGTATAAACCGATGAACCTTGCGCGCTGGCATTGACAAATGAATCGGCGTGTATGGAGATAAACAGATCCGCATTGGCTTGATGTGCACGTTCAACGCGCTCAGCAAGTGGGATAAATACATCCCCTTGTCGAGTGAGTACCCCGCGTAGATTGGGCGTATTGGCTAATATATTTTTAACCTGACGCGCAATCGCCAAGGTGATGGTTTTTTCATATGAACCATAACGACCTAATGCCCCTGGATCTTGACCACCATGCCCCGCATCAATGGCAATGACCAACATTCGTCGTCCATTTTGCCACGTCGAATTATTTTCGATCGGGGGTGCAAAACTATCTTCTTCTGGCGGAGCAATAAAAGGAGCCCTCGGCGCAGGTGGCCGTATTTGTACCCGTGGTGCTTCAGGCAAAGGCTCGTTTACTTTGACATAAAGGTCGCCTCCTGTATCGGGTTTGTTGAGCGCGAGTGCGGGGCGTATATGGGGTTTGGGCTTTTGTGTTGGCTCTGCATCATGAAAAACGATGTTGGAGCGCGCGCTATGGGTGGCTGGACTGGGGGCGCGCACAGGTGGAATCTCGATGTCCGCTGGTCTCGCCACGGCAAGGGCGGCCGTAATGCTTGCTTCTTGGTATGCGTTTTTGTTTTGAGACGGAATCTTTTTGACTGACGATGCGTTGTTCGTCGTTGACAGGTTAATCAGTATGCCCATATCGGGGCGTTGACCCGATTGATATTTGAGTGCGGCGGCGGGCGGGTCGATGGAACTGAGTTCAAATACCAGTCGGTAGCGATTAGATTTTATCGGTTCCATGCTCAACGTTTGCAGTTTGACGGGGGTTTTGAGCGCAAAAGTGAGGCGTGTGAGCTGGTCAATATGGGTAATGTGCAAATGCTTTAGGTAAGGATCATCGGCGCGAATTTTACGAACCAAGTTTTCCATGACCGCATTACTTTTGATTGCATTGAGGTCAATGACCAGCTGTGCTGCTTGATTGGAGGCGACATGGGTAATCGGCGCATTCGATTCCAGTATCAAACGGGTGTATTGTGGGGTTGTGGCGACTTGAGCGGAACTCAGGGTGGCGGCAGTGCAGGGCAGCCAAACCAATAATGTCACTAAAGCGACAGTGCGTTTAAGCATGATTTTCCTTGTGTTGAATAGGCGGTGACCGCCAGTGTTCGTCCTGATTCAGCAGGTGCTAGGTGAATATCGAGATCCGTAGGGGGGAGTAGGGAGGCTGCGCGATCGGGCCATTCGATAAAAAAAATGTTTTCGCCGTTGAATTCATCGCGAAATCCTGCCACTTCCCATTCCGCTTCATCGTTCAAACGATACAAATCAAAATGGCGCAACTCAAATCCGCCTGCTTGATAGGTTTCCAGCAAAGTATAAGTAGGACTTTTCACTCGTCCGTTAAAACCTAATGCGCGCAACACGCCGCGTACCAGCGTGGTTTTACCTGCGCCTAAATCGCCCTGCAAATAAATCACCAACCCTGGACACAAGCCGCCTGCGAGGCGATGGGCAAAGGCGAGTGTCGCGTTTTCATCCGCGAGGGCTACAGTAAATCGGCTATCATCAGGCATGATGCAAAATAACACTCCTCAACATTACGACGCATTGGCGCAAAAAATTCGGCTCTGGGCGAAGCAACTGGGTTTTCAAGCGGTGGGTATCACGGATACGGATTTATCGGCTGCCGAGCCTTTATTATTAGATTGGCTCGCACAGGGTTTTCACGGTGAGCTGGATTATATGGCAAAACACGGCACAAAACGCAGTCGCCCCGCCGAGTTGGTGCCGAATACCGTGCGGATTGTTTCACTGCGCATGAATTATTTGCCGCCCAATGTACACAAGGGTGAGACCGTCTTGCAACACGCTGACCGCGCCTATATTTCCCGCTACGCCTTGGGGCGAGACTATCACAAAGTGCTGCGTGTGCGATTGGCAAAATTGGTAGATAAAATTCGGGCAGAAGTGGCGGAATTTGAGGGCAGAGTATTTACCGACAGCGCGCCCGTGATGGAAGTGGCACTCGCCAGCAAAGCGGGCTTGGGCTGGCGCGGTAAACACAGTTTATTGCTCTCGCGGGAACAGGGATCGTATTTTTTCTTAGGTGAGATTTACCTCAACCTACCGCTACCCGTCGATGCGCCCGTGTCGGCTCATTGCGGCAACTGCACGCGCTGCATGGATATTTGCCCCACGCAAGCCATCGTCGCCCCCTACCAAGTCGATGCGCGTCGTTGTATTTCCTATCTCACCATTGAATACAGCGGCAGCATCCCGATTCCACTCCGCCCGCTGATCGGCAACCGCATCTACGGCTGCGACGATTGCCAAATGGTCTGCCCGTGGAATCGCTTTGCACAATTCACCGCCGAACCTGATTTCGCCGTGCGCCATGGCTTGGATGATGTTGGTCTATTGGAATTGTTCGAGTGGGACGAAGCCGAATTCAACGCCAACATGGCAGGCAGCCCAATTTACCGCATTGGCTACGCGCAATGGCTACGCAATCTCGCCGTGGCATTAGGCAACGCCCCGCCAACATCGGCTATTTGCACCGCATTGGCTGCTAAATTGAACTATCCAGACGAGATGGTGCGGGAACATGTAGCGTGGGCGTTAGCGCGATCGCGTGCAAACTTTGTCTGAATAACAAAGGTAGCTCTGCCATAAAAAAGGAGCGAGGTAAATCGCCAACCCCAGTAAAATCGAAAAAAGGCAATGCAACCCAATAGCCACCACGCAATGATGCCGAAAATGACCACGCAAATTCCCATTTTCCGATAGACTCTGACGGTCGCGCCCATTTCAATTCCTTTATTAACCATGCGCCCCGCCCTTTTTTAACGTAAGGCTAGGCAGTATGGTAAGAGCTAAGGCAAGGAGTGTGCCGTGGTAGTGGGGGAGGGCGGGATCACCCGCAGCTTACGGTTTGGACGTGCAGTATTGTTGAAAAGCTTTTGCACCCTGTGCCAAGCCTTTTGCCGCAGATAACTCCCACGGCCTAACGCAAGCTGACTCGCGGGCGCACCATGAGTAGCCCGCTGAAGCGATACAGCCATGCGCATCTCGATCACCGCCGACGATAGGCGCGGGAATGGGGGTTGGTTGGGAAGGCACTGGCGCAGGTTGCGTGGCACAGGCTGACAGTAGCGCGATGGCGAATAAGGATGAGTATGCTTTCATTTTAGTTCCTTTGGGCGTGATTGAGGGAAACAAGGGGGTGGATCCAGCAATGCTCAATTCAAAATTTATTCGCCCAATATCTCGTCGCAGTTCGGGTTTTAACCTGATTTTTGACGTGAATGTCGGGATAAATCTCGACCTACGCGATGATTTTTACGTTAAATCACGCAATTTGTGCGCTCACACGACAAGAGACCCCTCGTTTTTTTGAATTGAGAATTGCTAGGCTGGATTTTTCCATGTCGTATTTTATCGCATTTATAAATTAAAATAGCAGTGCTATGACCAGATTTTTACGACTTGAACTTGCAGACACGTGCAATCATGCGCGATTCAAACTGATGTGGGCAAATTTAAACGCCATGGAATTTGCAGCTAAAACATCAAAATTTCTACCGTAGCTTTGGCGGGGAATGTCGGGTTACGCCCGTTGGGCTAACTCGACCTACGATTGAGGCGATTTTCGTAGCTTGGGTTGAGGTACGAAGCCCAATATTTGCCGAGTGAATTTGTTGGGCTTCACTGCGCTCAACCCAAGCTACGTCTTTGGCGCAAATGCACTCCCAAAGCAAGCCGCACGGTGGATGAATTAATGGGGTCAGGCTTTTATGTCACTCGGTTAAGGGATATTTCTTTTAAATCAAAATAAAGCGTAATGTCTGTAGGCGCGCACAAATTGCGCGATGCTTTTCTCGGCAGTTTAATCGCGCTCTTACGCCAATCGTCCTTACTTATGTGGATATTAGTAAGGAGATATTGTCGTATCACTATGATTTATAAATTATATTTATTAACCGAGTGACATAAAAGTCAGGCTCGATTGATTTTTTGCTGGAGGTGACGGAGGAATTTGCAGCGTTAGCGTCAGATCTTGCAAGCCAACATTGATGCTGCCGCGAGCGTAAACTCGACCCGTTCCCTACCGTTCACCTCACTTATACGCTACCATCGTGCCTATTCTTTTTGAGCCAAACTCTATCGTGTCCACCGAAGTTGAACGTTTTTTTTCTGAATTAAGCCCCCTCGCCGAAGGCGTGTCGTCGTTTCGTCCGCGTGTGCAGCAGCGGGCGATGGCATTGGCGGTGGCGGATGCGATACGCGATAACGCCATTTTGGTGGTCGAGGCGGGGACGGGGACGGGCAAAACCTTTGCTTACCTCGTGCCCGCTTTGTTAAATGGCGGCAAGGTGATTATTTCCACGGGGACGAAAAACTTACAGGATCAGTTGTTTCAGAAGGATTTGCCCATGGTGCGTGACGCGCTGCGGGTGTCGTTGACCACGGCGTTGCTCAAGGGGCGGGCGAATTATGTGTGCCATTACCATCTGGAACAGGCGATGAGCGATGGGCGTTTTGCCACCCGCGAGGATATTCGCCACCTAGGTAAAATCAAAAAATACGCCAAAGTGACGCAAACAGGCGATAAAAGCGGCTTGGTGGATGTGCCTGAAAACGCACCGATTTGGCTGCATGTCACCTCCACGCGGGATAATTGTTTGGGGCAAGAATGCCCCGCGCATGATGAATGTTTTGTGTTGAAAGCCCGCGCCGAGGCGATGAAAGCCGATGTGGTGGTGGTGAATCACCATCTGTTTTTTGCCGATGTGATGCTGCGCGATGAAGGCGTGGCGGAGTTATTACCCGCCTGCAACACGGTGGTGTTTGACGAAGCGCATCAATTGCCCGAAACCGCCAGTTTGTTTTTTGGTGACAATCTTTCCACCGCACAATTGCTGGATTTAGCCCGCGATACCCGCCTCGAAGCGGCAGCGTCCGCCAAAGATTTCGCACCCTTGCCCAAAGTAGCCGATGCCTTAGAAAAAGCCGCCAAGGATTTGCGGCTGGTGTTTAAAAAAGAAGAACGCCTGCCCGCTTTAGCAATGGAGCGTTTCCGCGATTGGTTGCCCGCGCTGAAAAACACCGAAGAAAAACTCAAAGAACTCAATGCGTTATTGCTCACCCAAGCCGAACGTAGCGAAGGATTGGAAAATTGCAGCGTGCGCGGGCAGGCATTTTTAGCGCAATTAACCAAATGGCAAGGCACAGAAAACGACGGTTTTGTGCGCTGGCTGGAAGTGTTTCATCACACCTTACAGCTCAATCTCACGCCCTTGTCGATTGCCGATATTTTTGAAAAACAAATCGGCAGCCAGCCGCGTGCATGGATTTTCACCTCCGCCACCTTGGCGGTGAAGCAAAATTTCTCGCATTACCAAACCGAAATGGGCTTGCTCAAAGCGCAAACCGCGTGTTGGGACAGCCCGTTTAATTACCCCGAACAAGCCTTGTTGTATGTGCCGCAAAACCTGCCCGAACCCAATAGCGACGGCTATACCGAGGCGGTGGTGCAAGCCGCGTTGCCGATGTTGGCAGCCAGCCAAGGACGGGCGTTTATGTTGTTCACCAGCTTACGCGCCATGCAGCGCGCCCATGAAATTTTGCAAGCCGAATTTGAAGTGCGCGGCTGGACGTTTCCGTTATTGCTGCAAGGCGAAAGCTCGCGCAACGAATTGCTCACGCGCTTCCGCACCTTGGGCAACGCGGTGTTGTTAGGCAGTCAATCGTTTTGGGAAGGCGTGGATGTGCGCGGCGACGCGCTGTCGTTGGTCATTATCGACAAACTGCCCTTCGCCCCGCCCGACGACCCCGTCCTCGCCGCCCGTATCGCCCAACTCAACCAACAGGGTCGCAACGCCTTTATGGAATACCAACTTCCCCGTACCATCATCACCCTCAAACAAGGCGCGGGGCGGCTGATCCGCGACGAAAATGACCGAGGCGTGTTGATGATTTGCGACCCCCGATTGATTAGCAAACAATACGGACGCAGGATTTGGCAAAGTCTGCCGCCGATGAAACGCACGCGAGTAGAAGCGGTGGCGGTGGCGTTTTTCCAAGATCACAAAATAATCGGCGCGTAGTCGTTAGCTATTAGTCGTTAGTTTTTAGTTGCGGGTACGTGCCGTGCATCATGAATTTTTTCAATATATTCATGCAGATATTCTCACCCAGCCAACTAAAAGCTACCGACTAGCAACTACCGACTAATAACTCCCCGTCGCTAAATTGTCAAAACGGGTGTATTCGCCTCTAAATGCCAGCTCAACTTTTCCAATCGGGCCGTTACGTTGTTTGCCGATAATAATTTCGGCTTTGCCTTTGTCGGGGGAGTCTGAGTTATAGACTTCGTCGCGGTAGATAAACAAGATCAAATCCGCATCTTGCTCAATCGCGCCTGATTCACGCAAATCGGACATCACGGGACGTTTGTTGGGGCGTTGTTCCAAGCTACGATTGAGCTGGGATAAGGCAATGACAGGTACGTGCAATTCTTTAGCCAAAGACTTGAGCGAGCGGGAAATTTCAGAAATTTCGGTGGCGCGGTTTTCGTTGGACTTGCCTGCGCTACCGCTCATCAGTTGCAAATAGTCGATCACGATCAATCCTAAGCCATTGTTTTGTCGATGTAACCGTCTGGCGCGGGCGCGTACTTCCAAGGCAGACAGTGCGGCACTTTCGTCGATGTGTATCGGCGCGTCATTGAGCTTTCCCAATGCTTGGGTCAAACGTCCCCAGTCGTCATCTTGCAGTCGCCCCGTGCGCAAATCGTGCTGATTGAGCTTGCCGACTGAGCCTAACATCCGCATCGCCAATTGCGTGCCGCCCATTTCCATACTAAAAATCGCCACGGGTAACTTGCTGTCCAGCGCGACGTTTTCGGCGATGTTAATCGAGAACGCGGTTTTCCCCATACTGGGACGACCTGCCACGATGACCAAATCACCAGGTTGCAAGCCCGAAGTCATGCGATCCAACTCAGCAAAACCCGTTGCCGTACCCGTCACATCGCTGGTGTTGTCGCGCGCATATAAAGTTTCAATCCGCTCAACCACTTGGGTTAATAACGGCGGCATCGGCACAAAACCTTGCTTGCCGCGTGAACCCGCTTCGGCGATTTCAAATACCTTGCTTTCCGCTTCGTCTAACAACTGCGCGGCATCGCGCCCTGTGGGGTTGTAGGCACTGGCGGCGATGTCGCTGCCGACCTCAGCCAGTTTGCGCATAATCGAGCGTTCGCGCACGATTTCGCCATAACGGCGCACGTTGGCAGCAGAAGGCACGTTTTGCGCCAACGAACCTAAATAAACCAGCCCACCAACTTTATCCAAATCGCCCGCGATTTCCAAGGCTTCCGCCACCGTAATCACATCGACAGGCTTTGCCTGCTCGCTCAACTGCACGATTTGGCGATAAATCAGCTGATGATCGCGCCGATAAAAATCTTCGTGGGTAATTAGGTCAATAATCTTATCCAGCGCGCCACTTTCCAACAGCAAGCCGCCCAAAACCGATTGCTCGGCTTCAACGGAATGCGGTGGAAGTTTGATTTGATCGACTTGTGCGTCGGGAGGGGGAAAGTTATCCATTTAAGTCAATTCGTTAAAGTAAAAATTACATCTGAAAAACAAGTGGTTAAGCATCTGTGAGCGCGGTAGTTTGTTTCACGTTGCATTTTTCACGCTCATCAACTGTGCGGTCTTCGGGTCATATACAACATCGCTAATTGACCCATCCCGAATACGCTGCACCGCCTCATCAATCACAGACAACGGTACCAGAAACCATTCCCTCGGTTTAACGGGAAAGCCGAAGCGGTCTGAGAGTGTCACATCTAGCTGTGCCGCCGCAAATAAACGGTGGAAAAGGTTTTCCAGCTTGATGCGGTTTAGGTTGTGGAGTTTGTAGGTAGCGACGATTTCCACATCCGCCAACAGATAGGTTGCATCCTTTTCAGCACAACCTATGCGCGTCTCCACACTACCGCCCGTCACGCCAATTTTGTGCAATAACTCACGGTGTTCGGCGATATAGGGATGGTCGGACAAGCTGCGCAGCACATAAATTGTGCCTGTTTCAATATCCTCTGCTTCGGACGCATCGCCAAATAGCGGCCCCATATCGGGGTCAGTTAGGCGACGACCTGTTTCATCTTTGTAAAGTGCTTTTTGCAATGAGCGCAGGAGCAAATTGCTTTCTGTGCCATTGTTGTAAATTACCCGCAAGCGTCCATCCTGATGTCCGCTGGAGGTGCTATGACTCACTTCACCGACTTCAGCGACATACGCCATCACCCCATCCACAATAAAATAATTACCACTGACGATACTGGCATCGCGCTTAAAGCGCAGGGCTTGACGCACCCCCGCCTTGAGTTCGCGCTCGACTTGCGCAAACAACGGTCTAAATTTTTCAAACTCAGCGCAGGGCGTGCGGCCAGCAATGGCTTCGGCGGCACGCCTTGTAACGCTAGAACGTACATGGCGCAACACGGTGATGTCATGCTGATCGTCAGGGGGCGGGTCACCCATCCCCAACGCTGCCAACAACGCATCTTCATCTAACGCATCCACCTCGGCGGTACTGACGGCAGTGCCAGACCACAGCCCCACCGTATCCAGTTCAGCTAATAACATTTTTGCTTCGGGCAAGTGGCGTAACTGGTCGAGGCGTACCGCATACAGCCGCTCAAAAATATCACGCCCTTCACCATGCAACGGCACACGCCCATGCGTGTGATAAAAGCGCAAAATATCCTCAAAACCCGCGATAATGCGTTCCTCACGCGGGGTTCGGCTGGCGGTTTTAAGGGGTACAGGCTCTACTCCGAGTTTAGCAAGCAGTTCTTCGGCTTCGTCGAGTTCAGACATCGCTAGACTCCTTGCGAGCTTTTTCAGCTTTCATTTGTGCAACATAGCGCGAATATGCCGCCACGCCTTCCGCCATCTGCTTTTCCCACGGGTCAGCCGCTGTCAAACTGGGTACGCGACCACGTTCCTGCATGAACAGCAAAGCACGCCTTGCCAAATCACGAGCTTCGTCTTCGGGAATGCTTACCTTTTTATTTTTAGCAGCAATACTCGCCTGCACTTGGCGCAGCAATTTTTCATCCATCGCTTTTGCCAACACCGAGTATGCCGCCTCAAAAGGATTGATGCGGTCAATCAAATCAATGTCCAAATCCCGCACATTGACGAACTTGCGCACCCCATCCAACAACGCCGAACTGCCCTGTTCCGTGTCCTCGCCCTTCGCATCTGCCTGCGCCAACATCAACTTCGCTTGCTGGGTCACATTCATCGCGGCAACCGCGTGTTGTCGTACCGCCTCTTGGTCTTCAGCCGTCAATTCTGGATAACGCTCACGCACGATTTTGCCCATACGCACAATCGTCAGCTCTTCGGGTAAGGTGTTTTCTTGGTCAAACAGCCCCCGCTCCAGCGCGACTTTATCTTGCAAAAAGCTCGTCACCACCTCGTTTAAATCCTCTTTGCAAATGCGCGTCGCTTCTGGGCTTTGCGGCGTTGCCAAGCCGCCAATTTCCAAGTGAATCTGCCCCGTGGCTTGATTTATCCCGACATTCGATCCACCTTCTTGATAGCCCGTTTCGCCATAATCGAAGCCTTCCTTCTGTCCTTGATTTTTTGGGGTGAACTCACAACGCGGGGCTAACACCTGTTCCATCAACAAACAGGCAGAAATCGCTTTGAGCATATCGTTCACCGCCTCCACCACCTCAAACTGTTCAGCCGCAGGTTCGGCAATCAGGTTAGTGAAGCGCGACCGCTCCTTACCCTCCGCATCCCGCGTGGCGCGCCCAATAATCTGCACGATTTCGGTCAAACTGCTGCGATAGCCGATGGTCAGCGCGTGTTCGCACCAAATCCAATCGAAACCTTCTTTCGCCATCCCCAGCGCGATAATGACATCGATGTGATCTCGGTTATTTTTTTGCGCAGGGTCTTTTAGTGCCGTCAGCACGCGAGAACGCTGGGCGGGATGGCTGTCATCCACCAAGTCCGCCACTTTCAACATTCGACCATCCGCGCTTTGCACCTGATGAAAGCCCGTGAGCGGATCGACCCCTTTCCACTCGCCTAAGCCGTGCATAATTTCATTCACCTCGCGCTCTTTGTCCTTCAGACTTTCGCGAGCATTGACGTTGGGAATATGCACAATGGTTTTCAAGGCAGGGTCTAACACCTTGTGAATCGCATCCACATACGAACCTGTGTAGAAAAAATAGCCAATATCCAATGACTTCAGCCATTGATAACCATTAAGCTGCTCGTAATAGGTATAAGTGATGGTTTCAAAACGCGCTTCATCCGTTGGCGTGAGCACCGCCTCGCTATCGCCACGGAAATAAGAACCCGTCATCGCCACCAAATGCACCTCGTCGCGAGTGATAAATTCACCCAACTGGCTACCCAGTTTATTGTCTGGATTGCTAGAAACATGGTGAAACTCATCAATGGCGATTAAGCGATGGTCGAACGCTGCCACGCCCAACGCCTCCACCGCAAAACGGAACGTGGCGTGTGTACACACCAACACCTTGTCCGCACTGCTCAAAAACAGGCGCACCGCTTCCACTTTAGATTTCGCCACACGCACTTCATCCGCCCCAGGGGCGTTGCACAAATTCCATTGCGGCGCGACCTGCCAATCCCACTCAAAACCAAACTGGGTCAGCGGCTCATCGGCAAAACTGCTACCAATCGAACGCTCAGGCACAACAATAATCGCCTGTTGCAAGCCCTGATTATTCAACTTATCCAGCGCGATAAACATCAAGGCGCGAGACTTGCCCGACGCGGGCGGCGACTTAATCAGCAGATATTGCTCGCCACGTTTATTGTAAGCGCGCGCCTGCATAACACGCATTCCCAATTCATTGGGAAGACTCGCCGCACCCGTGCGCGCCGTACTGATCGACACCGACGGCACGGTGTAAGTGTTGGTGGGGTTGCTGTGTGAGGTCATTGGGTTCATGGTTTTATGTCTGGGGAAATAAAGCATTTTTGGGGCAATGAAAACCGATTTCACCCGATTCCATCCGATTCCATCCGATTCCATCCGATTTTAATGCGTCACCCCTGAGCAGGACTGACAAATTCAACATATACCGATGCCCGCCCCGCCCCGTGCAACTCGATTTTTTTTGAAGCCATAATCGTCGGTCATTGCGAATTATCCTCCATGAACGTGTCCTTACCTGCCAGTTCGCGCTCAATCTGTTCGATGCTGGGCAAGCTGGTTTGCAGTTCGGCGGGCAGGGATTCAAGCAGCTTATACTCGGCAATACCCATGGGCTGGCTCTTATCGCCCAAGGCATATTCCGCCACGATTTTGTTTTTGCTCTTGCACAGCAAGAGTCCAATGGTTGGGTTGTCGTGCTCACTTTTGACTTGGCGATCCACCGCTGTCAGATAAAACCCAAGCTGCCCCAGATGTTCGGGTTTAAATTTCCCGCCTTTGAGTTCAATCACCACATAGCAGCGCAACTTGAGGTGATAAAACAACAAATCCATGAAAAACTCATCGCCGCCCACATCCAGCAACACCTGCCGCCCGACGAAGGCAAAGCCCGCGCCCAGTTCCAGCAAAAATTCGGTGACGTGATTGACCAATGCTTTTTCAATCTCGCGTTCACCTGCCTCGCGCCCCAACCCAAGGAAGTCAAGGCGATATGGGTCTTTTAATGATTCGAGAGCCAAATCAGATTGGGGCTTGGGTAAGCTGACCTCGAAATTAGTGACCGCCTTGCCTGTGCGTTCCAGCAAGCGCGTTTCAATATGAATGTTTAGTATATTGCGCGACCAACCGTGCTTAATGGCACTACGCGCATAATCCAAGCGCAATTGCGTATCTTTCAAACGGGTAAGCAACACCAAATTATGCCCCCAAGGCAATTGTCCAACAGCCTGTTGGACAATTTCGGCATCTTGCCACGCCTCAGCAAAAGCCCGCATATACATGAGGTTAGCGCGAGAAAATCCCTTCATATCAGGAAACGCCGTCCGCAAATCATGCGCCAGCCGTTCAATGACTTTCGCCCCCCAACCCTGCTCGGCTTGCCGCGTCAAAATATCCTGCCCGATGTGCCAGTACAACAGCACCAGTTCACGATTGACCGCCAGTGTGGCGCGTTGCTGCGCGCTATGGATGCGGTCTTTCAAATCGGTCAACCAGTCGGTATAGCCTTCTGGCGGTGAAGTCAGGCTGATAGGCTTGTCACTCATGCTTTCCTCCTTTTGCTTTTCCCCCTCTCACACTGGGAGAGGGCGGGGGTGAGGGGCGTTTTGCCGCTGTGGTCATTTTGGTATAAAGCTCAAACAGTTTTTCCAGTCGTTCGGTGTCGTTTTTAAATTTTCTGCCGATATAAATCCGTTCGATGACTTCATCATTGAGCTCATGGGCGCGGCGCAGGTTGTCGGGCATGGCATCTGGGGCGTACAGATCGGCGATAGTGGCGGGGAAATGCGCCTCCCGCGCCAGCAAAATATCTTCGGCGCAGCGGGTTAAATCGATTTTGTTTTGTACGGTGAGGAACTGCACGGGGAAGGTGTTCCAGCCTAGGGTGTTGGAATAGCGATAACGTGTTTCCAGCGCACCACAGACTGTGGCAATCCACGCAAGATGCAGCCGCGAGGAATAAATGGCCACGTTCCAAAGTGGCGCGTCATACAAGGCTGATGCACTATCTGCAACAATATCCCCCTTATTTCCAAGAGCAAAAGGTAAATACTCACGGTTTTCTGAGCTGTGACGCGGTATCACGATGGGGATTTCATCACCGACTTGCCGCACCTCACCAAAACGGTACGGCATGCGAGCAAGTCTTTTCGTGGCTTCTCGGTCACTCGCAGAACGATGGGCAGCAACGGTGGCAAAACGGTCAGCCAACCAGTGGTTATTTAACGCTTCAGCATATTCGGAGGAGTTCACCCATATGCAGTAACGCTGTTTACCATCAATCGCTTCATCTGCTCCGAGGAAAGGGCGGATGAAGTTGCGGGAAGCACCATACCGTCGCACAGCTTCTTCGACATCATCCAGTTTGAGAAGTAATCCTCCGCTGTCATTTGGCATATTTCCGAAAGACATGGGTGCTATCTCACTAATAGCACTAGAACTCTTGTTGACGATGACATTTTTGGCTGGGACGAGGTACGCGTTGATATTTTCAACGTCCTTTACTGTAAGTGCTCCATCCTTATCTGAAACATACAATCTGCGATTTCTTTCAGGCTGTCTTGAAAGACCAACAATCACGACAGTCACTCCAGCATTATTGGTCGCCAAGTTTTTCCACTTGAACGATGTATGTGCAAATGTGATTTGATGCCCAGTTTCAAAAATCAGCGGCCATAAAACTGGTACTTGCTGACCTTGGCAAATGGAGTTCGTAGCTACAAATGCGGCAGCAGATTTGGTTCTATTGCCGTAATCAACAGCTTTCATAAACCAGCCTGCAACGTAATCAAGCGTCCCCCATGTGCCAGTTCGTTTTTCAAAGACGACCTTCATATCCGCTTTGCGGGATTCGGCTTCCCTTTTCAATTTTTCCTTTTGTTCCTTGGTTGCATCTTTAGGCGGTTTTACATTCGATCCAACATACGGCGGATTGCCACAAATATAGGTTTCGCCGCCTTCGTTATCAAAGTCGATCTCTGTTTGGTCAAGCGGCGTACCAAGCAAATCATCCGACACCACCCTCACGCCCGTTCCTGTGGAGGGGCAAATACTCAACCAATCCCAGCGCATCGCATTGCCGCAAAAAATCCAGTTTTCCTTGGATAAGGGTAGAAACCCCTTGATCGCATCTTGCTGTCCGCAATGCAACACGTTGCACTGAAACTCCGCAATGATAAGTGCCAGACGGGCAATTTCGGCAGGGAAGCTGCGGAGTTCGATACCACGAAAATTGTTGATGGGAATTGCAGTTTTGAGATGCGTTTCACCGCGCAGGCAGTTGATTTTTGCTTCGATTTCGCGCATTTGTTTATAGGCAATCACCAAAAAATTACCTGAACCGCAAGCAGGGTCGAAAACGCGGATGCGCGCCATGCGTTTGCGCAAATTCAGCAGTTTGGTTTTGTTGTCGCCTGCGGCTTCGAGTTGGGCGCGCAGCTCGTCCAAAAACAACGGATTCAATACTTTGAGGATGTTGGGCACGCTGGTGTAGTGCATCCCCAACGCGCCGCGCTCTTCGTCGTCCGCCACGGCTTGGATCATGCTGCCGAAGATGTCGGGGTTGATTTCGCGCCATTTCAAATTACCCACGTGCAGTAAATATATGCGGGCGATGCGCGAAAAGTGCGGCACGTCGGTTGAGCCTGAAAACAGCCCACCGTTGACGTAGGGAAAACCATTCGCCCAGTTGGGCAAACGCGGCTCGACTTCGGCACGGTCGGCGACCTTAATATTCATGGCGCGGAAAATTTCCGACAACACCGCGTGGGTGTTGTTGCCATCGCTCATTTGCTCGACGGTGTGGGTGAACATGCCGTCACCAAAGAAAATATCGGTATCTTCGGCAAAGAAGCAAAACACCAGCCGCGCCATAAAGTGATTCATGTCGGCGCGGCGTTCGTTGCCCGCCCAATCGGGATTTTCTTTTAACAGTTGGACATAGAGCTTGTTCAACCGCCCCGTGGCGCGCACATCGATGGGGTTGTCCTTGATTTCCTTGATGGTGGAAATGCCCGCCAGCGGGAGGAAAAAACCAAAATGATTGGCGAAGTCGGGATAGGGGCAGGCAATGGTTTCGCCGTTGGTCAGCTCTTCGGCTTCTAAGTTTTCCCCATCGGTGGCGAGAATAAATTTAGCTTTGGCTTTTGCCGTGGCGGGACTGGCGCGCAAGGCATTGAGCGTCGCGCCCACCTTGCCCACTTCGCATACGGCGATATGGATTTTTTTATTTTGAAGCACGCCATTCGGCACATCCGAGTTATTGCCCGCCCGCAGACGTTTAAGGGCGGTGTCTTTGTTGTCAAATGCCGCCAAAAACGCGAACGGAAATTCAGCCGCGTCGAAGGGCTGTTGCGCTAAGTTGGATAAGGCTTCTTCAATTTCTACTGCATTCATCGGCTGTGTTATATCTCAAGTGGTTCTCAGGTGTCGCTGACCGACGTGATTAGCATCAACGGTCTTTGAACAATGACTTTGAAAAGATTGCCGACACGGTCGTCTATCAACTCAATGGCTGGATAAGCACGCAATGCACGCAACAGTCCACTCCCTAACCCACGGTATGGCAGTAATTTAGTGGCGAAAGAAGCCAGAATCGGGTTGCGGATATTGGAGTTACCCGCCTTGATATTTTCAATGGTGAGGTTGTTGGGCAAATGACCTGGGCTGATGATTTCCACCCTATCTGTAAACACGAATACCCGAACAGGGGCTTGAATGAAGTAATCTCGATGGATCAGCGCATTCGCGATAAGCTCCTCCCAAACGATGCGCGGTATTTCAAACTCACCTTGTGAATTAAAACCTTGGTCACCTTGTACCGCACGCGTATTCGCACGCGTAAATCCCATTACTTGTTGGAATACATCTGCTAACTTTCCTGCAATATCTCGGCTATCTAAATAATGCTCATCCTCAATTTGACTGCCTGCAAATACCACCGCTTTTACAATAAAAGCAGGCAAGCGATATTGTGGTGTTTTTGAAAATAATAACGCACCCGCAATGTTGAGATAATGCTCCTTCATCAGATTCATGTTGTTAAGTAGCTGAGGCAATGGCAGATTATGATGTGTTACTGACTCCCCAAATTGATTTTGGAAAAAATGCTCAAAATACGGCAAATCCACATCACCTACCCCTAAGCCTTGCACGGGCGTTTCATCTGCATGAACTAAGCCTGCTTGCTGGAATAACCTTTGAATTTCTTCTCGTGACGTAGCACGACGTTTATCCGAACCACTCTTTACCCAAATAATGCCATTCTTATCCATATAAGGCTTGGTGATGCCTTCTGCAATGCTCACAACTAACACGGTTCCACTCGGATGTGCGACATTTTCTGTGATTGGGTTGATTGCAGGGCGAACATTTTGAGAGGCGGTATTCGCAATGAGCTGATTAAGACGTGCAATATCCGCACGACTCAGTCCAGATATAACGCCATCATCCTGCACACCAATAAAAATGCGCCCACCCCCCGCATTGCTAAAGGCAACAATTTCTGCGGCGAGTGCATCAGCGTTATTAAAATCAACCTTAAATTGATGCTGACTATCTTCGCCACGACTAATGATGTCAATTAACTCTGTGATTTCCATAAGTTGTAAACCTCTTTGCGGCGGTTAAATGCCTCTTGTCCGCCCTCCATGATATTGATAATAGCCTCTTGTACGGGACGAGCATCAATGCTGCCACTGGCAAGGTTAATTTGTTCATCTTGATACTGGCAGGCGTGTATCTGTTCAGCGTCTCCTAGTACGGGAAAGTTAGCGTTATGCGTCGCAAAAATAAATTGTGTATGAGGTTTCATTTCGCGGATGAGTCGAATGACATCGTCATAAATCGTTTGATTATCTAAATCATCCTCAGGCTGATCGATGATGATGACATCGTTTTGTCGCTGACTTAACACAAATAGCAATAAAGCCGATGCGCGTTGTCCTAGCGAATGATGTTTTAACTCCTTACCTCTAAAACGAATGGTAAAACGATTTGGCACTTGCCAAGTGACAAAATCAGCTAGATTATCGAGAAACGTTTTTTCAAAAATCTCTGGCGCAGCACCCATTTTAACTTTGGATTTTGCTAAGTTTGCTAACAGTGCACCAAAGTCTGCATAGTCTTCCATCACCACTCTAAGCGTCGATTCTCGGATATTGCTCCCACGGAATATTTGCTGCATAAAGCCTATCAACGCATCTTTATCCCCCTTAAATTCAGCTTCAATTTGCAACGATTTTTGATGTTGGTTGACTTGCCTGAGGGCTTGCAAAATGGCTTGATACTCTTGTTGCCATAATTCATTAAGCTGATTGATTTCTTCCAATAATGCCGTATAGATAGCACTTTGTTGCGACTCTTGTTTATTTAATGCTTCCAGCATCTGTTCGGATTTGTTTTTACGTTGCTGTTGTTGAATAAAATCATCGGGTTGAATACTAGACGCAATACCTGTTTGTTTTAATTCCTGCGCAAGCGTTCGTTCAATTTGAGCAAATTCTTCTTGCAAACCTTGAAAATCAAACTGGAATTTTTTCTGATTTACACTCAACACACTTGCAATACTTTGTATCTCACGCTCAACTTGTTTCAGCGTGTCTAATTGCCCAATCACCTTAGCAAACTCACCAAAATAATCTTTGAAAAACACACCATTTTCTTTAGAAGCATAGCTTGTTGTATTACGCAGCTCATCTTCATATTCGGCAATCAAACGATTAAGGCTTGCAATAAAGTTTTGCACACGTTCATTCGCACGCTTTAGCGCGGAAGTATCTTGTTGAAAGCCCAATCGCTTCTGTAGCTTATCCGCAATGCCATATTCTGCAAATTTTTCAAGGCGAAAATTTGCATCCGCAAGTTGATTGGCAAAATCACGTTTTTGTTCTGCAATCGTACTTAACTTACCCCAACGACTGACTGCCTCGCGCACGCGCTGGCACTGTGTTTGAATGCTATCGCGTAAAGGTCTTAGTTTTTCACCTACCAGCTTTTCAACTAAATCGGTTTCAAATCCATCCCCAGTGCTAGATAAATCTTTTTGCCCAAAATAAATAGGGCGGCGCAAAATCGTTTCCAAAATAGAAACGCCAGGTTGTAATTTGCCATTTACAGACACATTAGGTGTTTCACGAAAGATACGGGATACCGTGAAGTCCTGCCCATAAGCATCGCGTGCGACCAAACTCACCTTGCCACCACTGCCTAAAGTATGTTTGATGAGGTCATCCTTGTATCGACTATCTTGAGCCTTTTCACCACGCGGAATGTCTAAAACGTAGCGTATTGCCTCCAAAATCGACGATTTTCCGCTACCGCGAATCCCAATCAATGTATTCAGTTCGGGTGAGAAATTCAATGTTTTTCCATTCAGAACGCCACCCTCAAAATGAATGCTCCGAATGTACGAGGCTTGATGTTGCAACGCTTCTTGAGCCACACGCGTATTTTTAGCAGAAAGCGCAAATTTAACCGCCTCAAACGACAATTCGCCCAGCTTGAGATAACACGCTTTTCCTTTTCCAATCTGGTCAATGGTTTTGGGGTCACTTCCCTCCAGTTCTGCGGGATAGCAATCACCTAACCACCCTTGCACCTTGGTTCGGCAAGCAATGTTTTTTCCTGCGCCATCGTGTGTTTTAACCTGTTGAAACCCCAAAGTTCTGCGGCGGAAAAATTCGTCCCTCCCCAAATCTTCAAGGCGACCACCATCCATTTCATGCCAAAGCCCGCTCCGAGCCTCAACATGGGCAAATACTAGAAAAAAATCACGGTGATATTCCTCTAGCTTTTTAATGGTTTCTAAAAGTGCAAGTGAAGAACGCCCATTTTCTTGCTCATATTGCGCAGGCGTTTTCCCTTGAAACGCAACAGTCAAAAAAGGATTGATATGATCCTCGTCACAAGTGCCATTGGTTAGCCAGTCACCCGAAAAAACCACCAAGGTATGAACACCATTCGCCCCATCATTTACCGACAACTCCACCCCAGGCAAGAGCGCAATCCCCTTTTTTTGCGCAGCGGCGCGTAATACTTTGAACTCGCCAAAATCGAATTTATTGTGATTCGTAATGATGCCTAAGCGAATTTTTTGTTGCTCCAATGCTTCTACATAAGCACTGTGGTAAAAATCCAAATCACCGCCATATTTGAACTCATTATCCGCACAGGTATGCAAATGAAAATCCGCCCGCACCCATTGCGCGCCTTCTTGGAAGGTTAAGTTTTTGAATTTACTCATTCTTTTTACTATCCTTATTTCAGAAAGCATCAGGGTTAAATCCGCCAAATTTTATTGCAGAAGCGATGCGCTATACGCATTCAACTTGAAAACCTCATATCCGCCGTAGGTCGGGTTGAAACCCGACCTACGGAAGGGGCTGGTGCGTCCAAGGGGAAATGTTCCATTTGAGAGACCTAGGTGAAGAATGTGAAGGGTGAAGAGAGAAGGGAGGAGGGTAAAACCAGAGAGGTTCGGTGGCATTTCACCCCCTTCCCTCTTCCCTCTTCTCTCTTCCCCCTTCTCTAGCTTTCCCCTTCCCTTATTTGCCCTTAAGCTGCGGCATCGCCAGCATTAAGTAATACCCCATAGACCACAGTGTGAGCAGGGCGGCGAGATAGAGCAGCAGTTCGCCGAACAATTGGCAGGGAATGCCGAACAGGGGTTGATGGTAGAGCAACAAAATCAACGCCGCCATTTGGAAGGCGGTTTTGATTTTACCGAGCATGGACACGGCGACGCTTTTGCTGGCACCGACTTTTGCCATCCATTCGCGCAGGGCGGAGATGGTGATTTCGCGTCCGATGATGATAAACGCCAAAATCGCGTCCGCACGATCTAATTTAACCAATAAAATCAAGGCGGCGGCGACCATCAGCTTGTCCGCCACAGGGTCGAGAAACGCGCCAAAGGCGGAGGTTTGATTGAGTTTGCGGGCTAAATAGCCGTCTAGCCAATCGGTTGCGGCGGCGAGTAAAAACACCGCTGTGGCGATGATATTTTTGAGCTGGGGGGCTAGGGTCTGGTCGGACAGGTAAAACACCGCCACAAAGACGGGAATCAACAGGATACGCAACCAGGTAAGTAAATTTGGGATATTGTTTGGCATGGGGCTAGTGTAGCTGTTGGTAAATCTTTTCGGCAAGTGTTTTACTAATCCCCGCCACTTGGGCGAGTTGTTCCACGCTGGCTTGCTGCACTTCGCGCAATCCGCCAAAGTGGGTCAGCAAATTGCGGCGGCGTGCATCGCCCACCCCTGCGATTTCGCCCAAGCTGGAGGTGGTGCGCGCTTTGCCGCGTTGGGCGCGGTGTCCGCTGATAGCAAAACGATGGGCTTCGTCGCGGATTTGTTGAATCAAATGCAGCGCGGGATCATTTTCAGGCAGCCGAATCGCGCGTCCATCGGGGAAAATCAATTGTTCCATGCCCGCTTTGCGTTCCACGCCTTTTGCCACGCCGATCAAGGCAATGTCTAATCCTAAGGTCTGCATGACTTCCATCGCAATGTGCAATTGTCCCAAGCCGCCGTCAATCAAAATTAAATCGGGACGTGCGCCTTCATTATCGACTAATTTTTGATAGCGGCGCGTCAGGGCTAGTCGCATGGCAGCATAATCATCGCCGCCCGTGATACCCGTGATGCGATAGCGGCGATATTGCCCGTTGCACATCGCGAGATTCTCATACACCACGCAGGAAGCCTGCGTCGCTTCGCCCATGGTGTGGCTAATATCAAAACATTCAATGCGTTGCAGCGTGGGCATCGCCAAATGTTCGCGCAATTTATCCAGCCGCAATTGTTGCCCGCCTTGCTGCATGGCGCGTTGTTGCAACGCCAATTCGGCATTTTTCACTGCCATGGTCAGCCATTGTTTGCGTTCTTGGGTGGTGGCTTGTACCACGCGCACGGGATGCCCTGTTTGTTCACTTAATAACTGCGCCAGTGTTTCGTCGGTTTGCACGGTGTTCAAAATCAACAACGGCGGCACGCTGCGTTGCAAATAATGTTGGGCAATAAACGCGTCGGCAATCTCCTCAATGCTGAAATCTTGCGCGTGGTCGGGGAACAAACTTTTATCGCCCAAATGCCGCCCGCCGCGCACCATCGCCAAATTCACGCACACCACGCCCGCGTGTTGCACCACGGCGATAATGTCGGCATCGGTCGTGCCGCCTGCCGATTCAACAAATTGCTGTTGCTGCACAATGTGCAAGTCGCGCAACTGATCGCGCAACACCGCCGCTTGTTCGTAATTCATCGCTTCGGCTGCGGCTTCCATCCCAGCGCGCAAATGCTGTTCCACCGCCTGATGCTGCCCGCGCAGCAACAACGCCACGTTGCGAATGTCCGTCCGATAATCCTCCGCCGTAATCAGCCCCACGCACGGCGCGGTGCAGCGGTGAATTTGATGTTGCAAACACGGACGGGTGCGGTGGTTAAACACGCTGTCTTCACACGTCCGAATGCGGAAAATCTTTTGCAACAACTGACTGCTGTCTTTGGCGGCAGACGAATTGGGATACGGGCCAAAGTATTGATGCTGCTTATTCGGCGTACCGCGAAAATAGGTCAAACGCGGAAACTCATGCCCCGTCAACACCAAGTAGGGATAGGTTTTATCGTCCCGAAACAAGATGTTATAGCGCGGCTTGAGGGACTTAATCAGGTTGTTTTCCAACAACAACGCTTCCGCCTCGGAAGCTGTCACTGTCGTTTCAATGCGCGCAATGTGCGACACCATCAAGCGTATGCGCGGCGACAGCGTGCCTTTTTGAAAATACGACGACACGCGTTTTTTCAGTTGCTTCGCCTTACCCACATACAACACCTCGCCTTTTTCATCGAAATAGCGATACACCCCTGGTAACAGGGGTAAGGTGGCAAGGATGGGTTGGGGATCGAACGTGTCCAAAGTCGCAGCAAGCGTTGCAAAAAGAGCGCGATTATACTAGGCGCAACGCGTTTGCTGCGTGTTTTGATTAGGGGAGGAAGAGGGAAAAAGTGAAAGGTGCGGGCGTACAACGATTGGTTTCACGTTTCACTTTTTCGATTCGCAATAGACTAGAGCCAAGTAATGATATAAAAGCATGAATCGGCACCGTTCAGTCTGGAAGGCTTACTTGTATCGAGTTGAACATCAATATAACCCGCATCTTCGGGTTTGCATTTACGGGCAAATGAGGTTGCGATGCCGCGTTCAAAATGAGAGGGGTAGGGGTTTTTGCATTCAACGACTGCTTTTTTAGCTTGATAATCAAATGAATGCAACTTGATATATCCCAGAAGCGTGCCATTGCGATGATGTGAACGATATGCCCCATCCCAAGCAGAATAGGCGGCTTCTAACGTCGTGCCAGGCGGAAAAGGGACGCTTTCACCTACCGCCACCCCCATATTAAAAAGCGAATTGACACCATAACGCGTTGAAATCTCTTTGAAAATATTCAAATAACTCTGTTGGCTATGCCAGCTATCGGGCGTGACATTGACGATATTGTTTTCTTTGAGAAATTGTTCAATATCTGCACGATAATACTCAGGAAAAGTACTTAGGGTCGATAAAATGCTGTGTCCTGCGACCTCTGCATTTTTGTCAAAAGCGATAAATTGAGCCATGATTAAGTGGGTTGGGATTAAATTAAGTAGATATACGGAATGCACTCAAAAAACGGGAGCATTGTACAGTATTTACAGAGGGTGAAAGGTGAAAGGTGAACAGCGTGGATGCGCGCAGCTTTATCCACCCTGCTCACTTTAATGTTGCGTAGTGGGTAATCCACGAAAACTTAGGTATAGGTGCTTATTGCCATTCGCTAGTTGCTAGCGGGATGCCGCGTTTTATCCCGCTGTCCCTCTCGTGACCGCTTCTTAGGCGCAACGTTTTATCGTTGTTTCGCCTTACTCACTTACTCACTCACTCGATAGGTGTTTTTACCCGCCGCTTTCGCTTGGTACATGGCTTTGTCGGCGCGCTGCATGAGTTCATCTTCTGTGTTGGCATCGTCGGTATAACGCGCGATGCCGATGCTGATGCCGATGTGTGCTGGTTGTCCCGCGAGTTCAAAGGGGGTGGAAATGGCGGCGATAATTTTTTTTGCGACTATCGTGACATCTTCATGCTGGCAGGCTTCATTGAGAATGATGGTGAATTCATCGCCGCCCATGCGCGCGACGGTGTCGCTTTTTCGTACACACTGGCTGATCCTATCCGCCACCGCGATTAACAGTAAGTCCCCCGCGTGGTGTCCTTGGGTGTCATTTATTTTTTTAAAGCCATCCAAATCCATATATAACACCGCCAAGCCACGGTCATGACGCTGGGCGATAGATAGGGCTTGCTTTAATCGGTCAAAATACAGCGCACGGTTTGGTAACCCTGTCAGTGCGTCGTAATGCGCCATATGCGCAATGCGCGCTTGGGTTAATTTTTGATCGGTAATGTCCTCGTGAATGGCGATGAAGTGGGTGAGTTCGCCGTCATTGATAATCGGGGTAATGGTTTGAGAAACGGTATAAAGTGTGCCGTCTTTGGCGCGCTCCACGGTTTCGTTGCTCCAAATTTCGCCTCGACGGATGGTTGCCCACAACACTTGATAGTACTCAAGCGATTGCTGTCCTGAATTCAGCATACGGGGCGTTTGTCCCCATAACTCGGTTTTACTGTAACCGCATAGGGTGGAAAAAGCGGGATTGGACCACTGGATTCTGCCTTGCGCATCGGTAATCAACACGCCATTGCCAGCGGATTCCAGTGCTGAACTCAATAAGCGTATTTGTTGTTGATCCATCGCAGCTTCGAGGGTGGTACAAATGCGCTGCGCCACACTGGTCAACTGACTGACCAATTCGGCTGACTCGAACAAAACAGGGTTGCTCGAATACAGGGTAAACACGCCATCTATCTCATTGCGCATCACCAAGGGAATCGCAAAAATAGCTTGCAGATTGCTTTGCTGTGCAATTTTTAACCAAGCCTGAAAGCGGGGATCATCCACTTTAAACACTTGAGGTTGTCCCGTGCGGATGGCATTCCCCGCAGGGCCTTGCCCTTGTGGCGTGTCATCCCAGCGTATCCCTTTGATTTTAAAATGTTCAATATAGTGTGTGGCAGAACCTGCCGCCGCAACCACATTGATTGCCCCGCTCGCTTCCTTACGTCCTAGCCAGACCACTTCAAGCTGGAATGCTTGGGCGATTTGCTGACAAATGCTCGTTAACACGTCGAGCAGCGGCACGCCTTGCAGAATTTGCTGATTGATTTCGGACAAAATGTCATCAATCATTTTTCGCCTGTGCTGTTGGGTTATGTCCGCCGCATACACGGCGAAACGCTGAACGTCGCCTTGCGTATCCACAATGGGATAAACCGCATTAGAAAAGCGGTGTCCCGCACGTTCGTCCTCGAAAATTTCGGATTTGCCTTTCCGCACAATTTCCTCGAATTTAGCCCGCCGCGATTCGGCGACTTGAGGCGGAAAACGCTCAAATAAATTAGTCCCCGCCAAGGCTTCTGGCTGGGTATTCAGGCGGCGTGCGCCAATCTCATTGATGACCACCACCGTGCCATCCTTCTCCATCAGGAAGGTGGTTTCTTGAATCGCATTCAACAACGCCTGCATATTGCGGCGCATCTCGTCTTTGTCTTTTTCCGCCTGCTTTACCTGCGTTACATCGTCGTAGATTGCCACAATCTCGCCACTGGGTAAGCGATAGATATAATTTTCACGCCAGCCCGAAATATGCCCATCGTGATAAAAAGAAATCGGAAAATGCTCTGCCACACCGCTTTGTGACACGCGCTGGAATACGTCCAATAAGCCGAATTCGATGATACTAGGAAAAATTTCGACCACATTTTTACCCAGTACGTCTTCGCGGCGCAGGTGGTCAATGCGCTCTGCCGCCTTGTTAAACGAGGTAATGATAAAGTCCTTGCCATCGGCTGAGACTTGGTACACCACCCCGCCACTGCTCATATTCTCGAACAATTCATGGAGACGATACGCGCTGGTTCGCAAGGTGACTTCGATCTGCTTACGCTCGGATATATTGCGGATCACGCTCAGTAGCAGCGTTCTGCCGCCCGATTCGGTGACGCGCGCATTGATTTCCACGGGCATGATGGTGCCATCCCTACAACGATGTGCGGATTCAAAAAATGCGACCCCGTTTTTGAGCAGGTCTTGCATGCGCGTGGCGATAAATTCGTTAAATTCTGGCGCATTGAGGTCACGCAGGTTCATCGCCATCATTTCGTCCCGTGTGTAGCCACGCGATTTCCAAGCCGCTTCATTCAGATAAACAAACTTCCCTTCAAAATCCAGCAGGAAAATGCTGTCAGACGTGCTGTTTAACAATTGCGCGCTGAGTTTTAGCTCTTTTTCCACCTGTTTGCGTGCCGTGACATTGCGCAAGAAACAATAAAACTGCCCACCTTGGAAGTGGCTGTAATTGACGCTGACCTCTATATCCAGAATGCGCCCATCTTGATGGCGATGACGGGTCTCAAAATGATCACTGCCTGTTTCGAGCAATTTGCCGATATGTCGCGTGATCTCTTCTGGCGATTCAGCTTCTTCCACGTCACGGATGTACATCTTCAATAAGTCTTCGCGGCGATAGCCTATCATTTGACAATACGCATCATTCACCTCGAGGATGCGCCCACGCAGATCGCTGATCCAAAAGCCATCTTGCGAGGCGCGCAGCATCACCTTGACCTGTTCATTTTCGTTCTTGTGCAGTACCGCTTCGATTTTCACGCGTTCACCAATATGGGCAACCATAGGCTGAAACAGAAAAAAATAAAGGGCGGGGGTGATGAGCAACACCAGTAGCAAGGCATCAATGAAGACCTCATCCCGCCAAGATAAGGGCGGTAAGAAATTAAGCAGCACCATCACCGCCGCTTCCGCAGCGAAAACCGTCAAGGCGATAAAGAAAAAAATCAGTGCGGGAGATTTTGAGAAGAATGACTCAACGGGAAGCGCGTCATGAGCGACTTTTCGAGATAGTATTTTCATGGAAGATGCTTCTTAATGAGGGCTTATGAGATTGAACATGAGCAAAGCAAGTTCCAGAGTCGGGTATGTCTTTGAAATTATACAACCGTAGCTTGATATATCCGTACTAAAACGCACATTACATCGCAAACCGCATGTTGACTGTGGGTCGGAATTCATTTGTAGCATTGCAAGTGCGTTTTTACTTCACTACAACAATCATGACGTAGGGTGCATTTCATGCACTAACGCTTTTCTCCCTTCTCCCGCAGGCGGGAGAAGGGCTGGGGATGAGGGAGTTTGAGCTGTGGTAAATTATTGCGTACGCAATGCCCCTCACCCTAACCCTCTCCCGCTTGCGGGAGAGGGAATTAAAGTGCGCACGGCGCACCTTACGATATTTTCAATTTCACTTTTTATGTTGAAAGGGAATTACTTTTTCGTGATTTTCCGTATCACCGCTTTTTCGATTTCCATGGTTAAAAATAACAGTACCCCAAAACCTGCAATGCGCAGCCAGGCGGCGGCATCAAGGGCGACGACACCGAATAACTTTTGCATAAAGGGGAAATAAGTGAAGGCGACTTGGATTACCAGTAAAATGGCGGTGGTGATGAGGACGTAAACATTACCCGTGAAATCTTGCCATGTGCGCACGGGGGCTAGCAAGTAGCGGCAGTTGAATAAATACGCCATTTCACCGATCACCAAGGCGTTGACCGCGACCGTGCGCGCCATTTCTGTGCTGCCCCCGCGCGCACTTTCCCACATAAACAAGGCGAACGGCCCTGCGGTGAGCAGTGCGGAAACGAATAAGATGCGCCAGATCATAAAGCCCGACAAAATCGGTTCTTGGGTTGAGCGGGGGGGGCGGCGCATCACGCCTGCTTCCGCTTGCTCAAAAGACAAGGCGAGTGCGAGGGTGACTGCGGTCACCATATTGACCCACAAAATTTGCACGGGTGTGATCGGCAACGTCATGCCCAGCAACACCGCAACCAGCACCATGCCCGCTTCGCCGCCATTGGTCGGCATAATGAATACAATGGCTTTTTTGATGTTGTCATAGACCGTGCGACCTTCTTCTACGGCGTGGGCGATGGTGGCGAAGTTATCATCTGCCAACACCACTTCAGCGGCTTCTTTGGCGACTTCCGTGCCCTTCAGTCCCATCGCAACACCAATGTCAGCACGTTTTAGGGCGGGGGCATCGTTCACGCCATCGCCTGTCATGGCGACAATTTCACCATTGGCTTGCAAGGCGGTCACCAAGCGCAGCTTGTGTTCGGGACTGGCGCGGGCAAATACGTCCACCTCTCGCACCGCGAGTTGCAATGCGGCTTCATCTAAGGTATCCAATTCGCTGCCTGTTAGCACTTTTCCGTTGCCGATACCCAATGCGATCGCAATGGCATGAGCGGTTTCGGCATGATCCCCCGTAATCATTTTGACCTGTATGCCCGCTGCTTGACAGTCGCGTACCGCAACAATGGCTTCGGCGCGGGGCGGATCAGAAATGCCCACCATGCCCAGTAGCGTAAAACCTGTTTGCATATGGACAAAATCCACTTCGCGCTGTTGAGCGTCCGCCGTTTTCATTGCTAATGCCAACACGCGTTGCCCCAGTGCCGCCGTTTCGCTGATTTGGCGATGCCAATAGGCAGGATCAATCGGGTGGTCAGCTTTGCCAACGCGTTGCAAATTGCACATCGGGAGCAGTTCTTCTGCCGCGCCTTTGGCCATAATAACCCCTTGTCCCGCCGCATCATGGTGGAGCGTCGCCATAAAACGATGTTCAGCTTCAAAGGGAATATGATCGGTGCGAGGAAGGGATGCGTGTTCATGGACGGGATCTAACCCCGCCTTCATCGCCAAGGTCACCAGCGCGCCTTCGGTAGGATCGCCCGTGATCCCCCACACGCCTGCCGTTTCGCGCAACACCGCATCGTTGCACAACAGTCCAGCTCGGACTAGGCTCGTGATTTCTTCGGATAGCTCATCCGAAATCGCTTTGCCATTAAGGGTCAAACTGCCTTGTGGCGCATAGCCATTGCCACTGACTTCCAGCACACTTTGGCTCATCAGCACACGTTGCGCCATCATCTCGTTGCGGGTTAACGTGCCTGTTTTGTCAGTACAAATCACCGTCACCGCGCCCAGTGCCTCGACGGCGGGCAAGCGGCGAATAATGGCACTGCGCCTAGCCATACGCTGCACACCCAGTGCTAGGGTGATGGTCAACACCGCAGGTAGTCCTTCTGGAATCGCGGCTACTGCCATACTCACCGCCGCCAGAAAGACCTCGGCGATATGAATATGGTGAACTTGCCAACCCACCAAAAACATCACGATAGTCAGCCCCAAAACCGCCAAGCTCAACCAACGTCCGAACACTTCCATCTGCCGCAATAAAGGCGTGTTCAACGTTGGTACGGCATCTAATAAGGAGCTAATGCGCCCGATTTCAGTTTGGTCAGCGGTGGCTATCACCACGCCCGTCCCTTGTCCATACACCACCAAGGTGCTGGAATATGCCATGCAATAGCGGTCACCGATCACCGCATTCGCGGCGACGGCAGCACTACTTTTTTCCACCGCTGTGGATTCACCCGTCAGTGCCGCCTCTTCAATGCGCAAATTTTTGACTGCAATCAATCGCAAATCCGCAGGTACTTTATCGCCAGATTGCAACAACACGATGTCGCCCACCACCAACGATTCCGCCTGAACCGTCTCACGCTTGCCGTCGCGCAACACCGTCGCATCCAAGGACAACATTTGCCGAATCGCATCCATCGCCTTTTCGGCCTTGCCTTCTTGTATAAAGCCAATGATGGCGTTAATCACCACCACGCCCACAATCACGCTGGTATCCACCCAATGCGCCAGCAAAGCCGTGACACTCGCCGCAGCCAGTAGCACATAAATCAACACATTGTGAAATTGCAGCAAGAAGCGCAACAACGGACTACGGCGATGCGGCGGGGTTAAGCGATTTTCACCGAACTCTGCCAGCCGTTGCGCGGCTTCGGCATGGGTTAAACCTTGTGCGCGCGAAGTCGCCGCCGCCAGAGCCGCCTGCTCAGAAAGAAGATGCCAATCACGCATGGGATTCATTTCTTGTAATGGGGACGAGTATTGTATACCTTAACCGTGCCAAGCCAGCCTCTACGCCACCTTGGCAAACGATGCTTGTTCATTTGTTATTTTTACAACGGCTTATGGTATAAGACACGACCTTGTTTTTCGCACATTACCATGCCCTTCGCCGCTCTCCAATCCGAACTAAACCAACGTGAAACGCAAGGCTTATTGCGCCGTCGTCATGTATTGGATTCCCCGCAATCGCCGCAGATTGTGGTGGCGGGCAAGTCGTATTTGACCTTTTCCAGCAATGATTACCTTGGCTTGGCGAACCATCCGCAATTGGTCGCGGCATGGCAAGCGGGGGCGGCGCAGTGGGGCGTGGGGTCGGGTGCGGCGCATTTGGTGACGGGGCATAGCGCGGCGCATGAGGAGCTGGAACTTGCCTTAGCGCAGTTTGTCGGCAAGCCCGCCGCTTTGTTGTTTTCCACAGGCTATATGGCGAATGCGGGGGCGGTGCAGGGCTTAGTAGGAAAATCCGATTTTGTGTTTGCCGACAAATTGAATCATGCGTCGTTGAATGAGGCGATGCGCTTGTCGCGAGCGACGGTGAAACGCTATCGGCATAACGATGTTTCACATTTGGCAAAACTGTTGGCGGACGCGCCCGCAGGGCGGAAGTTAGTTATCACTGACGCGGTGTTCAGCATGGATGGCGACATCGCGCCCTTGCCTGAACTGTTGGCGTTGTGCGAACGCTATGACGCATGGCTGTTGGTGGATGATGCGCATGGCTTTGGCGTGTTGGGTGCGCAAGGGCGCGGCAGTTTGGCGCATTTCGGACTGGACTCGCCGCGCATCATTTACATGGCGACCTTGGGCAAAGCCGCTGGTGTGTTTGGCGCATTTGTCGCGGCGGAGCCAGTGGTTATCGACACCCTGATTAACCACGCCCCCAGCTACGTTTACACCACCGCCACCCCGCCCGCCGTGGCGCACACGACATTGGCGAGTTTGCGGCTTATCGAATCGGGCGATGACCGCCGTATTCACTTAAAAAATTTGATTGTTCAGTTGCGTGCGGAGTTGCAAGGTCTACCATGGATGTTGATGCCATCCGACACGCCCATCCAACCCTTGCTGGTCGAGGATTCCCATACTGCTTTAACGCTCAGCGCGAAACTGCGTGAGCAAGGCATCTGGCTCTCCGCTATCCGCCCCCCGACCGTCCCCACCGCACGCTTGAGGATTACTTTGTCGGCGGCGCACACGGCGGCAGATGTGACCAGATTGGGGCAGGCATTGCGAGTGGCAGGAAGCTAAATGCCTACCCAATTTTCAACTTGCAAGGCAGGTACGCGTTCAAATTCAGCAACATTGTTGGTCACCAAAATCAATTTTTCCGCCAGCGCGTGGGCGGCAATCCACAGGTCATTGTTACCGATAGGCGTGCCTTGCACTTGCAAGTAGTGGCGAATGCTGCCGTAGTGCAGAGAGGTGTTTTCATCCAGCGGCAACACAGGAATCAAGGCGGTGAGTTGCTGCAAAATCTGCTGGGCGGCGCGTGATTTTGTGCTTTTTTCTGCGCCAAAAGCCAATTCGCCGTAGGTAATGACCGACATCGCCACACTACCCGATGGCAATACTGAAAAGCGTGCCAACACCTCAGTAGGTCGATGATTTTTAATGTAAATGCAGATATTGGTGTCGAGCAAGTAGCGCGTCATCATCACAATCCTTCACGCACTTGCGGCGGCGCGTCTTCGCGCTCGGTCAAGCAATCGTCAGGTAATGCCGTCAACAAATGAAACGCTTGCGCCAAAGAACGCGGAATTTTGCGTAAGACTAATTCGTCATCGCGCCGAAAAATCTCCACTTCATCCGTGTCAAACTGAAACTCCATCGGAATCCGCACCGCCTGCGAATTGCCGCTTCTAAAAACTTTCGCTGTACGCATGATGTACCCCCTTGGCTGTAATTACTCAGAGTATATACATTGGGCGTTAAAATGGAAACAGGACTTAACAAAATTCGCTTGAGATTCAAGGGCGGATTACATACCATCGCTACGCGTGGTGTAGTCAGACTACGTTTTTGACGCGACTGCCCAGTATCTACCCCCGCCGCGACGCTAAAGGGCCGCATTTTTATTGCGCAGGAATACTTAATATTTTTGCCAGACCACAAGTCCAGCTCACACCTGATCCAAATTTAAGGAGAATATATGCCATCCCCAAGTAAAGTATTGATTATTGAAAGCCGCACAAGTGAAGATAAAAAAGCAGCGCGAAGCGAACAACCTCACCTAGAAAACACATTCAAACTTCTTGGTATTAGCACCAAAAAAATTGAGGTTAGCACTCCGAAAGGGTTCTACAGCGCAATCAAAAAAGCCGAAACCGAACATATTCATTATGTGCATTTCAGCGGGCATGGATGCTCTGATGGGATTCAATTAGGAGACAGTCTCTTTATTACATGGAAAGAGATTGATGATAATTGCTGGCCCTCCCTCAGGGGTACTTGCTTTTCATTTTCTAGTTGTGATGTTGCAAAAGGTGTAGAGGCTTTATTTGGCAAACATAAAACATTCTGTGCTGCTATTGTGGCCGCTACTCGTAAAGTGTATTGGGCAGAAAGTGCTGTTGCATTTTCTGCATTTTTTCTTAAGGCAACCAATCCAGGAACAAGTACTGAACGCGATGTCAATGTTATGAATCACATTTGCGGTGCGGGAACGTTTAAGTTGTTTCGAGCCTCTGTTGGCAACGAAACTAAAATTTTGTAAGCCCTTAAATTCATATCCTATGCACATAGAAATCACATCATAATGAAGCTACACACCGAAACTCAAGGCACAGGTGCGCCGCTGTTGTTGATTCATGGCTGGGGGATGCACGGCGGATTGTGGGGCGAATTGATCCCACGTTTGGCGGAAAACTTTCAAGTCATTACCGTGGATTTGCCAGGGCATGGGTTAAGTCGGGATTGCGGGTTGGATGCGAACAACGTGCGAATCAATTCGCACCCACAATCAGATATTGACGCGTTTGTGGATGAGCTTACCGCACAATTCCCAGAGCCGCTCAATGTCTGCGGTTGGTCTTTGGGCGGGCAAATTGCTTTGCGTTGGGCGCAGCGGTTTCCATCGCAAATACAAAAGCTCATCTTGCTATCCAGTACGCCGTGTTTTGTGCAACAGCCCGATTGGGATTGCGCCATGTCGGCGGACACGTTAGCGGGATTTGCAGCTGCCTTGCAACAGGATTATGCACTGACCTTGCGCCGATTTTTGGCGTTGCAAGTGCGCGGCAGCGAGAACGAAAAAGCCTTGTTATTGCGTTTGCGGCAGACATTATTCAGTCGCGGCGAACCTAATCAAGCGATTTTACAGCGTGGATTGGGTATTTTGCGTGACTGTGATTTGCGCGCCGATTTGCCAAAAATTCTCACGCCCACGCTGGTGATCGGCGGCGAACGTGATACCCTCACGCCCCCAGAAGCCAGTGCGTTTTTAGCGCAGCAGTTGCCGAATGCACGACTGGAAATCGTACTCGGCGCGGCACACGCACCCTTTTTGTCGCATCCCGATGCGGTTGTGCAACGTATCAACACTTTTTTGTAAGCGTTTAGTCGTTAGCGATGGGTTGATGAAACGCCCCTCAACTAATAATGACCAACTAACGACTAGCGACTACCGACCCTCTATGAATGAATTTTTAATCGACAAACAACAAGTCCGCCGTTCCTTCAGCCGAGCGGCCAAAAGCTACGACGCAGCGGCAGTATTGCAGCGCGAAGTCTGCCAGCGCATGTTGGAACGCTTGGACTACATCCGCTTGCAACCCACCCGCGTGTTAGACGTGGGCAGCGGCACGGGCTGGGGCACGCGCCAACTGACTGCCAAATATGCCGACGCGCAAGTGATTTCCCTCGACATCGCCCTCGGCATGTTGCAACTGTCACGCGGGCAAACCAGTTGGTGGCGTAAATTACTCAGCCCGCCGCCCGCCGTCTGCGCCGATGTGGAAGCCCTGCCCTTCGCCGCCAATAGCTTTGAAATGGTCTGGTCGAATTTAGCCTTGCAATGGTGCAACGACCTGCCCGCCACCATCGTCGATTTGCACCGCATCCTCAAACCCGATGGCTTGCTGATGTTCAGCACCTTCGGCCCCGACACCCTCAAAGAATTGCGCCGCGCCTTCCACGGCGTGGATTCACACTCGCACTTAAATCGTTTCGCCGACATGCACGACGTAGGCGATATGCTCTCGCACGGCGGCTTCGCCGAACCCGTGATGGACATGGAATACCTGACCCTGACCTACGACGACGTGCGCGGCGTGCTGCACGACCTCAAAGCCATCGGCGCGCACAACGCCACCGCAGGGCGCGGACAAGGCTTAATGGGCAAACGAGCTTGGGCGCGGCTGGTAGAAAACTACGAACAACAACGACGCGACGGCAAACTCCCCGCCACCTACGAAGTCATTTACGGTCACGCCTGGAAAGTCCCGCCCAGAGTCACAAAAGACGGCGCGGCGATTATTCAGACTGCGTTTAAGTTGAAATAAAGCCGCATCGCATTTTTAGATCGCAAGGTATATACTAAAAATATATTCTAGGAGATTACCATGAGAACAGCCAAATTATTTCGCAACGGGCAAAGCCAAGCCGTGCGCTTGCCCAAAGAATTTCGCTTTGAGGGCGAAGAGGTGTTTATTAAGAAAGTGGGCAACGTGGTGATGTTAATTCCCGTCGCCCGTTCTTGGGACTCGCTGTTGGATAGTTTGGATCAGTTTTCGCCTGACTTTATGGACGAACGCAACCAGCCCGAACAAGTGCCCCGCGAGGAATTATTTGCATGAAAATCATGCTGGATACCAACATTTGCATCGCCCTGATTAAGCGCAAACCCACTCATGTCCTGCAAAAAATGCAAACTTATGTGGCGGGTGACGTGTGCATTTCCAGCATCACCCTTGCCGAATTACGCTTTGGCGCGAGCAAAAGCCAACACTCAGCCAAAAATCATGCCACATTGGACAAATTTCTATTGCCACTGGACATCGCCGATTTTGACGAAGCGGCCACGCGACACTACGGCGAACTGCGCAGCACCTTAGAAAAACAAGGCACGCCCATCGGCGCGCTTGACACCCTCATCGCCGCCCACGCCCTCAGCCTAAACCTCCCCCTCGTCACCCATAACACCCGTGAATTCAATCGTGTGGCGGGGTTGCAGGTGGAGGATTGGATTAGTCAAGGGTAGGTTGCGGTATGATGCACCACTTTGTATCTACGCATATTTTGCCATGACACCCACACACGGTATCAAAGCCCAACAGCCCGTTCCTTTGCTGGATCGTCCCGTTAAGCTCAAGCCTAAAGAGTTTTTGTTTGGTATTGGCAAAATGCTGGGCGCAGTGCCTACGGGAAACTGGAAAGACTTAGGACAAGGCGCGCTGGATACCATTGGTGCAGGCACGCCGCAAGATGACGTTGGGCAAGTGGCTTGGTTGCTGGTGCAACGCGCTTTGGTGCGCGCTATTTTCGCGCTGATTGAAGAGCAAGAACTCAATCTGCGCGAGGCGTGGAAAGAAACCTCTAGCGTCGCTATTGAAGCGGTTGAAGCCAAACTCAATGAGATTGAGTGCACCCTGCCGCCCGATTTTTTTGAGCATCCAGCGCATTTGCCCTTGCTCCGCGATATGCAAGCTATTGTCGCTGAATGGTTATGTGCCGCTGGATTACTCGCCGCCCAAGCGCAAACCATCGTGGCGAGATTGCCCAGTTATTTTGTCGATGCGCTGCACGAAGAATGGCATGAAAAGCGCGCCACGTATCAACGCCTACAAACTGAACTCACCACCCCGTTTACCCAAGCCAGCCAACGTGTAGCCACTTGGCAACGCTATCGCGCCAACCTCATCAAGCAAATTGACTTGCCCATGTTTGGTGAATCTTTTGGTCTCAACGCGGTTTATGTCCCGCTACGCGCCTATTGGGATGAAGTGAATCCACAAAGTAAAGCGCGAGAGCGCAAAGCAGGGGTCTTGCAAGACACGTTGCTCGGCTGGCTGGCACAACAAGATAGAGATGACCCGCTGCGCGTGGTGAGTGGAGGGCCAGGTTCTGGCAAATCTTCCAGTGCCAAAATGTTGGCAGCCGAATTAGCCACGCAATCAGATTTACAAGTATTGTTTGTTCCCTTGCACCAACTCAATGTCGAAGAAGACTTTATTGAAGCAGTGGGGAGTTTCGTAGAATACGATCCCATCCTGTGTCAACTCAGCGAAAATCCCTTGCATCCCAAATGCTTGCAGCAACGCATCGTGTTGATTTTGGACGGACTAGACGAGTTATCCAAACAAGGACAAGTCGGGAGTGAGTTGGCGCGGCAATTTATTCAAGAGGTAGAAAAGAAAATTGCCTCCCTGAATCAAGCGAAAGACCGCATGGTGCAAGTCTTGCTCACGGGGCGAGAAATCGTGGTGCAAGCCAATCAAACAGAATTTAGAAATCCTAACCAGATACTGCACGTTTTGCCCTATTTTATTGAAGAAGATGAACATCAAGCATTGAAGTTAGGTTCGGTGGGCTGTTTACGAGAAGATCAACGAAATAGTTGGTGGCAGAACTATGGACGCGCCAGTGGGCGAGATTACACGGCGATGCCTCTCGCACTGCGCCAAGGCAGACTAAATGAAGTGACGGCGCAACCCTTGTTGAATTATTTGGTGGCATTAAGTTACGTCCGTAGTACCTTAGATTTTTCCCAAAAAACCAATCTGAATCGAATTTACGATGATTTGCTCAGTGCGGTCTATCAGCGTGGTTGGGAGCGCGAAAAACACATCGCCACTCGCGGATTGCAGCAAACTGAATTTGTGCGCATTTTGGAAGAAATTGGCATTGCTGCGTGGCATGGCGATGGTCGCAGCACTACCGTGAGGGAGATTGAAGCACATTGCAAAAACAGCGGCTTTGCTGGTTTGCTGGTAGCCTTTCAAGAAGGCGCGCAACAAGGTGTGACGCGGCTGCTGACGGCTTTTTATTTCCGCCAAAATGGAAAATTGAGCAGCGGAGATCGCACCTTTGAATTCACCCATAAAAGCTTTGCCGAATATCTGGTTGCCCGCCGTTTAGTGGCATTTTTGGCCGATATGCAAGATGAAATGGCACGGCGACGCAACCGCCCTGGCATGGGCTGGGGAGAGATAGACGCGCTGGAGCAATGGGCGCGCCTATGTGGGCTTAATCCGTTGGATCCACACAGTTTTACCTTTTTATGTAACGAAGTAGCGGATAAACCGCTCGAAGTCGTTCAAGTTTGGCAGCAGACCTTGGTGCAACTGATCAATTATCGGCTACGCGCAGGGTTACCCATGGAGCGTTTAGGGCTAAGCTATCATGAACAAAGCCGCCAAGCGCGCAATGCCGAGGAAACACTACTCGCCCTCCTTAATGCTTGTGCGCGTAAAACACGCACGATCAGCAACATTGATTGGCATCACAAAACAGCGGCGGGGGATTGGTTGTTTTTTTTACAAGGACAACGCGGAAACAATCCCAAGTTAGCCATTAGCTGTTTATCGGGGATAAATTTCTCGGCTCAAATACTTCAGCTACACGATTTTCACGGGGTAAATCTCAGCAGGGCAAATCTGAGAGGGGTAAATCTCAGCGGGGCTAAACTGAGAGGAGCAAATCTCAGCGGGGCAGATCTCAGTGGGGCGGATATTAGCAGGGCAGATCTCAGTGGGGCGGATATTAGCAGGGCAGTTCTCAGCAGAGCTGATCTCAGTAGGGCAGACCTCAGTAGGGCAGACCTCAGTGGGGCGGATATTAGCAGGGCAGTTCTCAGTAGAACAGATCTCAGTGGGGCAAACCTTAGCTTAGCAAATCTCAGCATGGCAGATCTAAGAAAGGCAAATTTCAACGGGGCGGATCTCAGTAGGACGGATCTCTGTGGGGCAAATCTTAGCTGGGCAAATCTCAGCAGGACAAATCTCAGCAGGACAAATCTCAGCAAGACAAATCTCAGGAGGGCAAATTTCAGCAGTGTAGATCTCAGCGAAGCAAATCTCAGTGAGGCAGATACGAGCGAGGCAAATTTCAGAGGAGCAATTCTTCACGCAAAGGATTTTCTCGGGATAACTATTGCTGGGATTAATTTTTCTGACGTGTGTTGGATTACAGATGACTAACTTTTTTGTTTTTCCATGAATTATTTTCTCACAGGCACAGACACCAACATCGGTAAAACATTGATTTCGTGCGCGTTGTTGCATCACTTCACGGCGCAAGGTCAGCGCGTGATTGGGATGAAACCCATCGCGGCGGGGGTGAATGCTGCGGGGGAATATGACGATGTGGTGCAGTTGTGTGCGGCGAGTAATGCGTCGGCGGCGTTGCGCGACATCAATCCTTATGCTTTTGCGCCCGCCATCGCGCCGCATTTAGCTGCGCAGCAAGCGGGAATGCAAATAGAATTCGCGTCCATTCTCGCGGCATTTCAAACTTTGGCGCAACAAGCGGATGTGGTCATCGTCGAAGGCGTGGGCGGTTGGCGCGTGCCGTTGAACGAAGCACAAGACAGTGCGGATTTGGCAAAGGCGTTAAATTTACCCGTGATTTTGGTGGTGGGGATGCGGCTGGGGTGTTTAAGCCACGCGCTGTTGACGGTGGAATCCATCGCCGCCAGCGGCTTGACCTTGGCGGGTTGGGTTGCCAATTGCGTGGATGAAACCATGACGATGCGCGAGGAAAATATCGCCTCCTTGCAACAACGCATCACCGCGCCGTTGTTGGGGGTTGTGCCGTTTCAGCGTGTGCCAGATGCCAAGGTGGCAGCAAATTATTTAAACTGGGCGTAGGTTGGGTTGAGGCACGAAGCCCAACGTTTACCTCATAATTTGTTGGGCTTCGCTATGCTCAACCCAACCTACAGATTTTTTTGGATACAGCATGACTTTGAATTTATTAGCTATTTTTATGGTGGGTCTCCTCAGTGGGGTGCATTGTTTGGGGATGTGCGGGAGCATTGTGGGGATTTTATCGGCGCAGCGTCCTGTGTCTTCGCCACGCTGGTCGTTTCATCTGGCGTATAGCGTGGGGCGGGTGACGAGCTACACCGTGGCGGGGGCGTTGGTGGGGGCGATTGGGCATGCTGGGTTGTTGCTGCGCGATCAAGTGCCGATTCAGCATTTGTTGTTTGCGTTGTCGAGTGTGATGTTGATTGCGTTGGGGCTGTATTTGGCGGGTTGGTGGGGCGCGGTGCGGCGCATCGAAAGCCTAGGCAAAGTGTTATGGCAAGGCATTCAACCGTTGACCAAAGGCTTGTTTCCCGTCAATACGCCGCTGCGCGCTTTGCTACTCGGCACATTGTGGGGCTGGTTGCCGTGCGGCTTGGTGTATAGCGTGTTGATTAGTGCGTTGGCGAGTGGCAGTGCGAAAAATGGCGCGTTGCTGATGTTAGCGTTTGGGCTGGGTACATTACCGAATTTACTCGCCATCGGGCTGTTTTGGGAAAGCATAAAATCGTGGGTACAATCGCCTCGCGTGCGGCAAACCGCTGGATTATTGGTGGTGACATTTGGCGTGTATGGCTTGGTCAAAGTGGGTTATACGTTTTATCACTACGGCTGGGCGGGCAGCTGCCACGTTACGGCGTGAAGGGAGAAGAGGAAAGGGTGTGGTGTGCGACGGTCTGTTTCACGTTTCACCTTTTTTATCTCACAAAAAGCGTAAACGTGCGATGTTTTTGCCCTTCCCCCTTCCCCCTTCTCTCTTCTCTTTTCCCCCTTGCCTAGAAAGGAAATCAATGCGCTACCTCTATCTAATTCTCACCCTCCTCACCCTCACCGCTTGTGAGCCGCCCAAGTTGCCATCGCCTTTTCACGCCTCGGAGGTGGGGGAAAAATATGCGCAGGCAGATTTTATGCTCACTGACCACAACGGCAACGTGCGGACGTTGGCGGATTTTCGCGGCAAAATTGTGCTGTTGTTTTTTGGGTATACCCATTGCCCTGATGTCTGCCCGACCACTATGGCGGATCAGGCGCAGGTAATGGATTTATTGGGGAAAGATGCCGATAAAGTGCAGGTGCTGTTTGTCACGATAGATCCCGAACGCGATACGCAAGCCTTGTTATCGCAATATGTGCCCGCTTTTGATGCGCGCTTTCTGGGATTGTGGGGGGATGCACAAGCCACGGCGCAAGTTGCCAAGGCGTTTAATGTGGTGTATCTCAAACAGCCCACTAAAAGTAGCTACAACATGGACCATAGCGCAGGGACATTTTTGATTGATCCGCAAGGCAAAGTGCGCTTATTAACCCCTTTTGCGCAAAAGCCTGAGTGGATGGTTGAAGATATTCGGTTGTTATTGGCATTGCCCGCGCATTAAGTCGTTATAGAGCAGTGGTAGAGCGACCAGTGGGGATGTTATGATTACGAGCTATATGATATGAGCATACTTGCGTGTTCATGACCCAAATAATAATCAAAAAGGAGATTTAAAGAATGAAAGTTTTATTAGCGGACGACCAAGCCTTGTTTCGTGCAGGCATCGCATCTATGTTGCGGTCACAGTATGAATCACTTGAGGTCGTAGAGGCCGCTGTTTTTATGAAAGCTTTAAAGCAAGTTAAGTTGTCGCCTGCCTTTGATTTAGCCATATTGGATATGCAAATTGCGGGGGGGGACGATGTGCTGTCCGTCAAAGTATTTCATCATCGTTATCCGCATATTCCCATTTTGGTGACCTCTGAAAAAGAAGATAGAGCCGTGATGGAACGAGCCATGGAATATGGTGCGATGGGTTTTATCTGCAAAAGTGCTGATGAAACCGAATTGCTCAAAGCGGTCGCCTTGGTGCTGCATGGTGATTTATACATCACCAACAAAACCTTGCGTCGCAATCGTGTCACGACCACGGCAGAGGTCGCGCCGCCACCTGATCGTCGTCGCCAAAATACCAACCAATACGGACTGACTGAACGTCAAATGCAAATTTTGCAAAATCTGGCGGCAGGACTTAGCAATCGAGAAATTGCGACGGAACTTGGTTTGGCAGAAGGCACGGTCAAAGTGCATGTGGCGGCGGCATATCAGATGTTACGGGTGAATAGCCGCTCTGAGGCGGTGCATGTCGCCGCACAATTAGGGTTAATTGGGGCGGCTAATGGTTGAATTCCGCCGTCGTCGTCAACCCAAAGTCGCGCCCAAAACAGCCCCCAAATCGTCCGCCAAGCCTCCCCAATGGCGGCTGTTTAATCGCGAGTTGTTTGTGTTGTTACGGGCATTGCATTGGCCATTTTTGATCGCGGGGACTATCTATTTGTGCCTTGCGTTATATGGCTATCAGCATAACGACTGGGCGTGGTCACACAGCGGCACGGGTGCTGAAGGCAACCCCATCCTGAATCCTGCGGGTACTTTGGGGGCGTATTTATCAGATATTTTGTTTTTCCTGTTTGGCGTATCGGCTTGGTTGTGGGTCGCCTTTTTGCTTCAGCAAATTTGGGCGGGCTATGTCAATTTGCGTACCCTAAACACCGCACCGCGTGCCACATGGCTGGTGGTGTTGGGCTTTTTGGCGTTGATTTTGTCCAGCAGTGCCATGGAGGCATTGCGTTTGCACAGCTTGACCGTCCCGCTTCCGATGACCCCAGGCGGTATGTTCGGCAAGGTGCTTGGTGACGCATGCTTGGGTTGGTTTGGTTTTACGGGGGCAACCGTGGTGTTGCTAGCGTTAATGGTCAGCAGCGTCAGCGTGTTTTTGGGGTTTTCGTGGTTGAATTTCACCGAATGGTTAGGCGGCAAGCTGGAAGTGTCAGGGATGTGGTGCTATCAACGCTGGCAAACCTACCAAGACAAACGCATTGGTGAACAAGCGAGATTAGCGCGTGAAGCATTGCTGAAAGCGGAAGCCGCGCCCGTGCCGTCCAGCGTGCCTGCACGTCCGTCTAAAGCAGCGGATTTGAAGGTGTCTGATTCGCCCAAGACCGTGTTAGAACCCATCGCACCCGTGGTGTCAGAATCTATTGCGCCCGTGCTGTCTGAACCCCATGCTTCGTTCTTCGCCCCTTTGGCGAGACTCTTGGCGGGTTCCTCTTCCTTGCCCCCTTTGGATCTGCTGGATGCGCCAGGTCAAAAAGTCGAAAGCATTTCGCCTGAAATGCTGCAAAAAACAGCACTCTTGATCGTCGAAAAGCTGAAAGAATTTGGGGTCAATGTCGAAGTGGTCGGCAAATACCCAGGTCCTGTAATTACCCGTTACGAAATCCAACCCGAAGCGGGCGTAAAAGGCAGCAAAATCATGGGTTTGTCCAAGGATTTAGCACGTGCCTTGTCGTTAATCAGCATCCGTATCGTGGAAACTATTCCTGGCAAAACCTGCATGGCGTTGGAATTACCCAACCCTAGACGGCAAATTGTTCACCTGCAAGAAATCCTCGGTTCATCGGTTTATACCCAATCCGCGTCACCGCTGACCATGGCAATGGGCAAAGACATCGGCGGCAACACCGTGGTCGCCGATTTAGCCAAAATGCCGCACGTCTTGGTCGCAGGGACAACGGGGTCGGGGAAATCCGTGGCGATTAACGCCATGATTTTAAGCCTGTTATACAAAGCCACGCCGCAACAAGTGCGCCTGTTGCTGGTTGACCCAAAAATGCTGGAACTGTCTGTTTATGAAGACATTCCCCATCTGATCGCACCTGTCGTCACCGATATGCGCCAAGCCGCGTCCGCGTTGAATTGGTGCGTGGTGGAAATGGACAAACGCTATCGCCTGATGTCGGCGTTGGGCGTGCGCAACTTAGCGGGCTACAACCAAAAAGTGCGCGAGGCAATTGAATCGGGGCAACCGTTCACCAATCCGTTTACGCTGACTCCCGATAACCCCGAACCGCTGGAAGAAATCCCGCTATTGGTGGTATTTATCGACGAACTCGCCGATTTGATGATGGTGGTGGGCAAGAAAATCGAAGAATTGATTGCGCGTTTGGCACAAAAAGCCCGCGCATCGGGCATACACCTGGTCTTAGCCACGCAACGCCCGTCGGTGGATGTGATAACGGGGTTGATTAAAGCCAACGTCCCCACCCGCGTGGCGTTCCAAGTTTCCAGCAAAATCGACTCGCGCACCATCCTCGACCAAATGGGCGCGGAAGCATTGCTGGGACAAGGCGATATGCTCTACTTGCCCCCAGGCACAGGCTACCCGCAACGCGTCCACGGCGCGTTCGTCTCCGATGCCGAAGTCCACCGCGTAGTCGAATACATCAAAGCCCAAGGCGCACCGCAATACATCGACGGCGTGTTGAATTCATTGGACAGCGCGGACGATCAAGCCGCAGGGGAAGTCATCGACCTCCCCGCCGAAGCCGACCCCATGTACGACAAAGCCGTAGAATGCGTCCTAAAATCCCGCCGCGCCTCCATCTCCTACGTCCAACGCGATTTAAGAATAGGCTACAACCGCGCCGCCCGCTTAATCGAACAAATGGAAGCAGCGGGGATAGTGACTGCGATGCAGAATAATGGCAATCGGGAAGTGATTGTGCCGAAGCGGGAAGGGTGAAAAATCGGTAACGACAAGAGGATTAAGGCGCATTTTTCTGTCACTTACAATGTACGAGCAGCATTACAATTTGGAGATATAAATGTTTAATTTGGAAGGCACACCATATTTGTTAGATTCAAGTGCCGAAACAGAAATTAAATTAAAATTGAGCAGCATTGAGGAGCGAGTCCTATTATTAAGAAGAGACGGATACCTGTCTGATGACACCATCAAAGACTATTACGGTCAAAAAAGGTTTGAACAAGTTGCGGAATCTAATGCGCTAGAAGGTAGCACGCTATCTTCAGGCGAAACAGAGTTAGCAGTACTCAAAGGGATCACCATAACGGGTCACGATCCTGCATTTGTTAGAGATGCCATCGCTTTGGATAAGGCATTAAAAAAACTGACTGACTTGGCAAAAGACAAAATCAAACTGACTGACATAGCGCAGCTACATGAAATCCACGGGCTATTACTGGGGGAACGAAAAGGCGCAGGCATGTTTAGAAATGAACGTGTCATTATTGGTGGGTCAAAACACACACCACCTAAAACGTGGAAAGAAATAATGGATCAAATGGAGGCTTGGCAGAACTGGTCCAAAAATAATGCGACTTTGCCCACGCCGATTCGTGCGGCAGTTCTTCATGCTTGGCTTGCACACATTCACCCCTATATTGATGGCAATGGTAGGACAGCGAGAGCGGTTACCAACCTAGAACTTATTCGAGCTGGCTATCCGCCCATTATCATTAAAAAGAAAGAACGTGAGCGATATATCGAAGCACTTGGGGAGTCGGATGAAGGCGGAGATATTCGCTCCTTTTTGGATTTGATCTTTGATCGCATTGACGGTGCTTTAGTCGGGATTGAGTTGTCTGCTAAAAATAACCAAGGATTTAATCCGATTTTGGCAAAATTAAAGCTCAAACAAGAAAGCCAATTAAAGATTTGGGAGACGGGTGTCAAATTGCTTGCTGAAGTTATTCAGCATCAATTATCTGAAAAATTGGAGACTATGCGTGGTGCGACTTGCGAAATAAACATTTTTGAATCGACACTAGACTTTGATGATTATGTGGAAGTTTGTCGCGGACATAGTGCGCCTACGAGTTGGGCTTTTATTCTGAGCGTAACAATTCCAGGTATTCCTAAAATTGAAAAACTTGCCTATGTTGGGCATCGAAGCCGAAAAATGTACGGTGAACTAAAAGAAGAAGGCCCATCACTATACTGGTCTAGTCGTAATCCATCGGGATTTCCAAAGTGGAAAGATGACGAACAATGTTCAACCTATGCGACTGAGCTAACTCAAAAAATGGGTAGTGGAAATGAATGGGTGGTACTCCAAGCCAGCGGTCAGGCAGTTAAAATCTCTACAACTGAATTAGCGGATAAAATTTCCAAAGCGTTGTTGGATAGCGCAACGAAATAACTAGCTTCCTCGCTTGCCACTACGATTTTTTGCTTCACATAGGGAGCATTAAACATGGGCTACATGGATTTAATTGCGATTTTGCAAAGTTTGCCGCACGACATTAAAGACTAACTATTTGATCTTGTAGAGTTTATCGCCATAAAATCAGGGGTGGAGATTGAAAAACCTCTTGCTCCTCACGCGTGGACGGATGCGGAATTTAGCGAATTAGCAATGCGTCAGGCGTTGCGTGGGATGGAAAACGAAGCCATCAGCTATGCCAAAAGTTAATACGATACGCTTTGGCTTGCGTCAAATTGAACCGCGACTTAATATGTGTACACAGTGATACGCAAATTGCGGGTGCATGATGACGGGAGGGGTGTGATGGAAGCGACTAAAGTGGGTATTCGAGAATTTAGGATGGGGCTGGCGGAATATATTGCGGCAAGTGTTCCTGTCGCTGTCACGCGTCATGGTCAAACAGTGGGTTATTTTATTCCCACCCACGGGCAGGCTGACGCGGACTTGGCGGCACTCAAACGCGCAAGCAAAGTGTTGGACGATATGCTTGTTGCGCAACAAGTGGATGCGGTGGTGGCGGAGTTTAAAACCGTGCGGCAGCAATCCAGTGTCAGTAAGTAGCCCGTAGTAATACGGGAATCCTCACCCTCACATAAACCTGCGTATTGCATACGGGCGCGTCTCAAGGAGCATTGAACATGGGATACATGGATTTAATTGCAATTTTGCAAAGTTTGCCACAAGACAGGCAAGCTGAAGTATTCGATTTTGTGGAGTTTATCGCCGCAAAATCAGGGGTCGCGATTGAAAAATCCCTTGCCCCTCAAGCGTGGACGGATGCGGAATTTAGCGAATTAGCGATGCGTCAGGCGTTACGTGGGATGGAAAACGAAGCAGTCAGTTATACCCGTGCAGATCTGAAAGCGAGTTGGTAATGAAGCGCGCTGGTCAAATCGCACTGACACCATTTCCTTATACGGATTTATCTGGTGCAAAATTGCGTCCTGTTTTGTTGTTGCGTCAGGCATCCAGCCGCTTCGACGATTGGCTGGTTTGCATGGTTTCATCCCAACTGCAACAAGCTGATGCTGACCTAGATGAGATACTTTTACCTTCCGATATAAATTTCGCTGCCACAGGTTTAAAAGTGCCCAGCGTGTTGCGCTTGTCCAGATTAGCCGTGTTGGATGGTGCGCTTTTGGTAGGTTGTATTGGCGAGATTGAGTTTGACCGATTGGCACGAGTAAAACAGCGTCTGGCGCATTGGGTGGTTGGCGAACAAGAATTGCGCTAAGACAAAAATCAACCTAACTACTATTTAGCTTCCACGCCACACTTCACCCCATGTCCCTCTACCAAACCCTTTTTACCCGCCGCATGATGATTTGCGTGTTGACTGGATTTACGTCTGGTTTGCCGTTGTATCTGTTGCTGAATTTGCTGCCTGCGTGGTTGCGGACGGAACACGTGGATTTACGCGTGATTGGTGCGATGGCGTTAATTCAGTTTCCTTATACTTGGAAGTTTTTGTGGTCGCCGTTTTTGGATAGGTATGCGGTTCCGCTGTTGGGGCGGCGGCGCGGGTGGATGTTGTTGACGCAAGTGGCGTTGTTGGTGGTCATTGCCGCGTTGGGCGGATTTTCGCCGCAGCGGGATTTGAGCATGATCGTGTTGTTCGCCACCTTGTTGGCGTTTTTAAGCGCGACCCAAGACATTGTGCTGGACGCGTATCGCCGCGAATTGTTGTTGGAACATGAATTGGGCTTGGGAAACGCGGTACACGTCAATGCTTACCGCATCGCGGGGCTGGTGCCAGGCTCAATATCCTTGATTTTAGCGGATCACTTGCCGTGGGACAGCGTGTTCGCCATCACCGCGCTGTTTATGATCCCTGGCATGGTGATGACCTTGCTCATCACCGAACCGCCCTTGTTACACACCCCGCGCACCTTGCGCGATGCGGTGGTTGAACCGTTCCGCGAATTTATCCAACGCCAAGGTTGGCAAGGTGCAGCATTGATTTTGGCTTTTTTGTTTTTCTACAAACTGGGCGACAGCTTATCCACCGCGCTTGCCACGCCGTTTTACATTGACATGGGATTTAGCAAATCTCAAATTGGCTTAATCGCCAAAAATGCGGGTTTGTGGCCTGCGGTCATCGGCGCATTATTGGGCGGCATTTGGATGATTAAACTCGGCATCAATCGCGCTTTATGGCTGTTCGGTATCGTGCAAGTGCTGTCGATTTTTGGATTTTACTGGCTTGCCACGCAAGGACACCACGATGCGATAGCCCCCGTGCATTTGATGCAGCTAGGCTTGGTGATTGGGCTGGAAGCTTTGGGCGTAGGACTGGGTACCGCCGCCTTCGTCGCCTATATCGCCCGCACCACCCACCCCGCCTACACCGCCACCCAATTCGCCCTGTTCACCAGCCTCGCCGCCGTGCCGCGCACCTTTGTCAATGCCACGGCAGGCTGGTTGGTGGAGCTATTAGGTTGGAATGTGTTTTTCCTGTTTTGCGTGTTGCTGGCGATTCCAGGGATGATGTTGTTGGCAAAGGTCGCACCCTGGGATGCGCCCGAACATACTCCGTTAACAGGATAAAAGTTGGGTTGACATCTCGTGCTATCACAAGGAAACTGACGCACTTTTGGGATAAACCAACAGGGTATTGGATTAGATATTTTTAACTTCACGTATAAGGAAAACTGAGCATGGTTGCAAAGAAAGTAATCGTGATGCTAATAGGCGTGGCATTGTCTGGGTGTGCTTCCATGACCGTGATGCAGCCCGTAGCACAGCAAAATTTTAAAAATGCCGATGCGCTTGAAAATAATCTCAGCACTTTTTTTGATGCAGATGAGGCGTTTTTTCAAGCGGTGATTGAGTCGCAACTGATTGATGCTTATCGTGAAGTGATCCGTGCTGTGCAAGCCAATGACAATCCGCATAGCAACGATATGACGCAGATCGTGGGTTATTACACGCAAGAAGCCGCCAAGTTGAAAGACAGTTTGAGTAATTTATCGGAAGAGTCTAGGGCGATTGAAGTGCTGCATGCGCAAAGTGATCGCCCTTTGACGGCAGCGGTGGCATTTGGGGATATGTTGCCTATGGTGGCGGCGGCAAAATGGATAGGATTTGATGCGATTTATCGTCAACCTTCTGCCAGTAAGGCGAATAAATTTGTACTGATGCGTAAACACTTCCAAGACTTGACGCTTTTGGAGCAAAAGGAACTGGCCGCACGTGATTTATTGCAGTCATACAGCGAGCGCAAGACGGCTTTGTTGCAACAAAGCAAAACGGGGCGAGAAATTGCGCTGCAAATGCTCACCGCAACGAATACCAATACCGATACGAGCGGCTTGTTGCAATCGGCGATGCAAAATGAGCGCGTGGTTCAAGGTTTTGACGATTATGTGTTGAAGAAAACGGGCAGTCCAGCGCGTCAAAAAGCCGCGACAGAGTTGTTAAACTCATTGTTTATGCGGAAATAATCGCTCATCAAATAACTTTCGCCTGATAGGTAAAACAGCGCGGCGTATCACTCACCCCCTTTATTCTCAAGGAGTTTATCCATGCCCGAACAATTAAGCAGTGTCGAATTACAAAAATTATTGGCGAGTATCCCGAAAGAAAGCCTGCCTGTGGTCAATAAATTGTTGTCCGTTGTTGCCATGCAGGCGGCGATGATCGACGATTTGGTGTGGAAGTTGGACATCGAAGACAGTGCCAATGCACTGAAAAAACAGGTGGTTAGCCCTGCGATGACACAGCTGGCGGCTAAGCTACATACGCCCGTGGCACAAGGCGTGAGCTTGCAAGAGGTGTCGGACGAAATCACTAAAATGCACACCGCGTTGCAAAATGCAGCCACCGCCAAAAATGTGTTTGAAACCGTTTTAGGCTTTGCACTGAAAATCTCGCCTTTGGCGTAGTTTAACTGGTTGTATATAAATAATTTAGTTGTTAGTCGCTAGTCGTTAGTTTTTAGTTCGCTGGGTGAAAATACGAGCATATCCATTGAATATATTACAAGGAAATGGTCTATGCGCTGCGCTTATACACCTTGCCAACCAAGACTATCAACTAACGACTAACGACTAACGACTTATCGAACATCCCTGTCAATTTAGTCCTTGTACTGGGCTATTCACCTCATGTGCGACGCGTTGGTTGGCTGGTTTCGGTCGCAAAACCCACATTTGCCCTGTTTGCTTCATGCGTGAGGCTTGCATTTTGGCTTCCTCGCCAAAGCCCCAGAAGAAATCGGCGCGCACCTTGCCTTTGATGGAAATTCCTGTGTCCTGTGCAAAGACTAATCTATTCAATGGGATATTGCTATTGGGGTGGGTTGTTGCTAAGAAAATAGGTGCGCCCAAGGGGACGTTTTGCGGATCCACGGCGATGCTATAGCCCTCGGTCAAAGGTACGCCCAACGCACCAATCGGGGCAGTGGCGGTGGCTGGGAGTTCGCGGAAAAAAGTGTAGCGCGGATTGCTATTCAGTAGTTTGGCGAATCGTTCTGGATTTTGTAAGCCCCAATCTTGAATATCCCACATTGAGGCTTGATCCAGCGATAGCTCACCCATCTCCACCAGTTTTTTGCCGACAGAGCGGTAAGGATGACCGTTATCACCTGCATACCCCACACGAACGAATTGACCATTGGGCAATTCAATGCGCCCAGATCCTTGTATTTGCAAGAAAAATAATTCGACTTCATCTTCCACCCAAAATAATTCTTGTCCCGCTAAATTGGCGATGCCTGCGTTAATCTGGGCGCGACTGTAATAGGGCTGTTGTTTGCTGGTTGGGGTGGGGGCTTGAGGCTCCAATAATGCTTCAGGGTGGGCATACAGCGGATAACGAAAACGCGCGGTGCGGGTATGGCTGCCTTTGAGTTTGGGTTCGTAATAGCCCGTCACCAGCCCATTGGATGAACCATCGGTATTCACAAGTTGTTGAGGGGTGAATTCTGACTCGAAAAACGCACGGATTTGTGCATTTTCTAACCGCTCTTGTTGTTCGGCACGAACACAAATTCCTCGCCAGTCGCGCTGACGTTTGAGTGCGATGCAACTATTGAGAAGTGCTGCCCAACTGGGCTGTAGGTCAACAGACCGCCAATTGGGTAATTGTTGCCAGCGATTATAAGCCACACGCGGAGGGCGTGTTTGCGGCGAACGAAGATACGGTGTGCTTGTGGGACGAAGGTAAGTGGCGGGGTGATGGTGGATGGGGGTTGGGACACAGGCAGTGAGCACGAGGCAAAGTAGCCATCCGTGGTTGAACAGACGGTTCAGGTCATGCAAGGAGATCATCCAGTTTCCTTTATGTTGGTGGTATCAAGTGGCGTGACCAGACGTGGTCGCCTGTGTGAGCAGGTAACCCGAAAATGTACGTTTCGATTATTGTTTTGCGAGAGATATTGACCTATTTCGATAGGTCAAGCTCATGATGTGTCGCAGCACTTCCCCTACATCCATGCTATTTAGCGCGTGGATGCTATTTTTATAATATCTAATCATTAGATTATAAGCATTTTATGATGATATGCCAACGTATTCGTCATTAAATCAGCAATGCTCATTTTGGCTAAACAGCAGGTTTTTGTAGGTGCGACCAATTCGCATATCGCCCGAAAGGGCGAAAAACGCGCCAAAACTTGCCTTATTCACGAGAAACCGTACGAATGAATTTGTACCTACGGTTAAAATGAGAATTGCTGCATGTCCCCTGCTTGACAGGATTAGGGTGTCGGGCGTAATCTGCGCGCCTAATTTCCCTCATCAACTCACGCGCCTAAGGATCATTATGACTACAGACTCTAAACTTTCCGAGCACTTTTGGCTCAGTGAATTTACCGCCTCCCAAGCCGCAACACGAGCAGGTTTGAGTAATCAACCTGAATCGTTAGATGTATTGACCAACCTTATCGAAACGGCAAAGCTACTGGAACAAGTGCGCACAATTTTGGGTGACAAACCCATTGGCGTTAATAGTGGCTATCGCAGCCCTGAGGTGAATAAGTCAGTGGGTGGTGTGGCAACGAGTTCGCACTGCAAGGGCTGCGCAGTGGACTTTACGTGCGCGCCCTTCGGTACGCCTAAGCAAATCTGTGCGGCCATTATGAGTGCTAAGCTGACTTTCGATCAGCTGATTTATGAAGGCACTTGGGTGCATATTGCGGTGGCGGAGCCAGGCAAAGCCCCGCGCAACCAAGTGTTAACGGCGGTATTCAAAGCAGGTCAAGGAACGACTTACCTAGCGGGTTTGGTTTAACGCTGCTTGAAGTCAAAAGCCCCCATCACCAAATGGCGATGGGGGCTTTATCGTTACCGCGACAGCATCCGTTTATTCGCTATCAAACACCAAATCACCCGCCACGTCCGCTTGTCCTAGCTGCATATTCTTAAAGTCAAATAGCTTCCCATCCATTAAATGCGATGGTGCGACGTTTTGCATGGCGGTGAAAATCGTTTGGCTGCGCCCAGGGTATTCACGTTCCCAGTTGGTGAGCATTTCTTTGATGATTTGACGTTGCAGATTTTCTTGCGAGCCGCACAAGTTGCACGGAATAATCGGGAATTCCATGCCCCGCGCAAAGCGGGCGATGTCTTTTTCCGCGCAATAGGCTAAGGGACGAATCACAACGTGATCGCCTTTGTCAGTCACCAGCTTAGGTGGCATGGCTTTCAGCTTGCCACCAAAAAACATATTCAAAAACAAGGTTTCGATCATGTCATCGCGGTGGTGACCCAAGGCGATTTTATTCGCGCCCAGTTGTTGTGCCACGCTGTAAATAATGCCGCGCCGTAAGCGTGAACACAACGAACAAGTGGTTTTGCCTTCGGGGATTTTTTCTTTGACGATGGAATAGGTGTCTTGGGTTTCGATGTGGTATTCCACGCCCAAGTTTTTCAAGTAGTTCGGCAACACGTCTGCTGGAAAGCCTGGCTGCTTTTGATCCAGATTCATCGCCACAATGCGGAAATCAATCGGTGCACGTTTGCGCAGCGTCAGCAAAATCTCCAACAAGGTGTAAGAATCCTTGCCGCCCGACAGACACACCATCACGCTGTCGCCGTTTTCGATCATATTAAAATCGCCAATCGCCTTGCCGACTTGATGTTCTAAGCGACCGCGCAGACGATTGAAATTACCAGAATGGTCGAAATGGATGGGGGAGGGGGTGGTCATGGTTGTTCCTGAAGTTGGGAAGGGGGAAGAGTGAAGGGAGAAGGGTGGCAGCGCACGGTTTTACCTATAAGCATCTACACAACTCTTTAAACCACCTGTCATATTCCCTCCCCCTAGCAGGGGGAGGGTTAGGGTGGGGGTTGAAATCGTCGCATGGATGCAAACTTTCAACCCCCATCCCAGCCTTCCCCCTGCTAGGGGGAAGGAGTAGGTTCACTATGATATTTATTACAAATCATTATGTTAGAGTTTGCCAATCAAAATATGTACACTCTTAAAAATGCACCATAAATTGTGTAGATACCTATGGGGTTTTACCCTTCTCCCTTCCCTCTTCACCCTTCTCAGTCTTTATTCTCGATGATAAGGATGGTTATTCAATACGCTGTGGGCGCGGTATAGTTGTTCGGCGAGTAGCACGCGCACAAAGGCGTGGGGCAGGGTGAGTGACGATAACGCCATCAGATGTTGCGCGCTATGCTTGACGCTTTCGTGCAAGCCATCTGCGCCGCCGATGATAAACGCCACGTCTTGCCCCGCGCCCAGCCAGTTTTTCATTTGTGCGGCGAGTTGTTTGGTGGTGGGTTGCGCGCCGCGTTCGTCCAAAGCGATGCGTAAACAGCCCGCTGGCAAGGCGTGCAAAATCCGTTGCGCTTCCGCTTCCATCATTTGCGTAGGCGTTTTGCCCGTGGTGCGCGCTTCGGGTTTGACTTCAACCAACACGATCTGCGCCTCACGCGGCATCCGTTTGACGTATTCCTTGAACCCATCGGCAATCCAGTCGGGCATTTTGTTGCCGACGGAAATGATCAGTAATTTCATGTCCGTAGGTGCGAATTTATTCGCACGGTTTTTGGGTCACACCGCCAAGAGCGTGCGAATGAATTCGCACTTACGCCCCACGTCACAGCGTTACTTCCCGTCAGGCGAACCCGCCAATTTTGGGCGGGCGTTTTGGGCTTTGCTCCACAATTCTTCGAGGTTGTAATACTCGCGAATCGCGGGCTGCATGATGTGTACCAGCACTTCGTCCAAATCGACCAAAATCCATTCGCCGCTGTCTTCGCCTTCGCGACCCAGCACGATTTCACCCTTCTCTTTCAATTTCACCACGACGTTATCCGCCAAGGCTTTGGTTTGGCGCGTGGAATTGGCACTGGCGATAATCATGCGATCAAAAAGATTGCTTAATTTGCTGGTGTCGATCACCGTGATATTGGCGGCTTTAATTTCTTCCAGCGCGGCAACCACGGCTTGGGTTTTTTCTTCTGTGTTTAACATGATAGGTATAAGTGATGTTGATAAATGTAGTCCGCCACGGCTTTGGGGAGCAGATAGCGAATGGTACGTTGTTCCGCCACCCGCGCACGAATGTCGGTGGCTGAAATTTCTAATTTGGGAATCGCCAATATGGCAATCCCCCCTGCGGCACGCTGAGCCAAGGCTTCCGCTGTGCATCTGCGGTGTTGATGTTGCAGCTGCAACGACAGCGGCGCAGTATGGATGCGGTCTTCAATGGCAAACCCAGGGCGGCAACCCACCACAATATGCGCCAGCTCGAACAAGGTCTCCCATTGCTGCCAAGTATGCAACTGGAGAAAAGCATCGCCGCCCATGAGCAAACAAAGCGGTTGCGTCTCTCCCAATTCTTGCCGCAATTCGCGCAAAGTGTCAACGGTATAACACATATGCGCCCGCCGCACCTCGCGTTCATCCAACACAAACCTAGGTTGATCGGCAATCGCCCGTCCCACCATGGCACTGCGCTGCACCGCCGTCACCTGCGGATTCCCCCGATGCGGCGGTGTACCCGTTGGGATAAAGCGAATTTGCTGCAACTGCGCCAGCTCCAACATCTCCTCCGCTAAACGCAAATGCCCGAAATGGATCGGGTCAAATGTGCCGCCGAAGATTCCGATGGGGCGATTAAGCATAAATTGCAGCGGGCTGAAATAAAGCAAATTGTTCAATTGCTTGTGTTTTTAGCGGTGCGGTAGTCAATGGCGAGGTTTGCGCGACACCCGCTTCAATGCTGTTCAACAAGCCGATCAAACTTTGCCCCATCGCGTAAGCCAAATTAACGGGAACGGCGTTGCCAATTTGTTTGTATTGGCTGCTCACCGATCCCGAAAATTGCCATTCATCGGGGAAAGTTTGAATACGGGCATATTCACGAATTTGCAGCGGACGAGTTGCTTCAGGATGACAGCGTTCCGTTTGCTTTTGGGCGGGTGCACAGGTCAGCGTCAAACTCGGTTCATCCCACGACAATCGCCGCGCCATGCCTGTTTTGCCGCCGCCCAGAAAATAACTTTTCTGCATATATTCGCGCTGCAAGTCATCGGGCAAGTCGCGCCAATAGCCACCTTGCGGCACGAGTTCCAAAATTGCCTTTTTACGTTCTGGGTAATTTTGTCCTTTTGATTCAGGAACATCGCAAGGATACAGCTCACCCGCTTTGAGTGCATCACGCATCACCATCACGCGATGATGCGGCGTGGGCCAAGTAAATTGCGCAAATTTCACCAAGTCGTTACGAATCGCCACCAAAAATAGCCGCTCACGTTTTTGCGGTACGCGGTAAAAAATCGCTTTCAAAACACGCGGTTCAATCAGCGTATAGCCTAAATCCGCAATCGCCGCTTTGATGGTTGCCAAGGTGCGCCCGTCGTCATGCTCCAACAATCCGCGCACGTTTTCGCCCATAAACACTTTGGGCTGCAATTCTTGTATCGCCCGCGCAAATTCAAAAAACAACGTGCCTCGCGTATCTTCAAAACCGCGCTGATGCCCCGCGTAAGAAAATGCCTGACAGGGAAAGCCGCCCGATACAAAGTCAACATTGCGGAATCGCGTAAAATCAACTTTGTGAATATCGCCCTCGATGACATTCCAGTTCGGACGATTCAGCCGCAAAGTATTGCAGGCATCTTTGTTAAATTCATTTAACGCCACTGCGTGGAATCCCGCTTGCTCCAGCCCAATCGCCAACCCACCCGCGCCTGCAAACAACTCAATAGAATTAAATTGCCGCACAGGACGCATATCGGCGGTATTGGACGCAGGGGCAAGCATCTTGCGCACCGCCTCAAACTGCATTAACTCGCTCACCGCATATTCTTTTTTTGCTGTGCGCGCATTCAACAACGGGGTCAATTTGCCGTTTTGCTCCCACTTCGCCAAAGTCGCTTTAGAAACCGACGTAATATCTGCGACTAATTCAGCAGCAATACGCGACGCGTCAAACATTTTAAGGGTGAAATCCATCGTATTGACGAAATGTTTGGTAATACACATCTCGCAAATGAGATTCTTCAGTCAGAAGAGATGCCGTTGGATAAATATCCCTAAACACATCAATAATTACATTAGGTAGCTGGTCGCACAACTCCCTAAACGCGAAAGGTCTCTCTGTTACTAAAGCATAAAACTTATCAATTGAAATACGGCGGATTCTTGGATTGTTGTGCCAGGATATGTTTTGGCTATGTTTAGCAATCACCTCCACCAACAGGCATGTTGCATTACAATTCGAGTCCACCACCTCTTGCATTTGTTCATAGGTTTTTTGCGCCGACTTTGAATTCATGGAGTTATGCTTATTCTTCATTTCCACAAAATAATTCAATCGTTGATTTTCTATGTCGTAACCATGCCCACCTCTTAGAGGTACGCTCCAACCACGTTCAGTTCCAATATAGCGAAAAATATCTTGGTTAAAATATCCAATTTGGTTGTTATTCGACTCGCTGACCTGTCGAATTGCTTCTATTCTCATCAATTCACCAAATGTATTTTGATACACAATGCCATCGAAACTTAATTTAATTGGGTCAATTAAGTTTCGATGAATATTTGTTTGTTTCATATTCTCGATGTATTTCAGCACCGTCGCCTGCACATGGTTGTACAAGTCGATATTGCTAATAAAACCAAGGTTGTAGTCTTGCATCGGGTTTACAACATCAACCGACGAATATCACCCAGCACTTTTGCCAGATAGCTGGTGAAGCGAGCAGCCAATGCGCCGTCAATCACGCGGTGGTCATAGGACAACGACAGTGGCAACATCAAGCGCGGGACGAATTGTCCGTCTTGATAAACAGGTTTCATGCTGGAGCGTGACACGCCCAAAATCGCGACTTCTGGCGCATTGATAATCGGGGTGAATGCCGTACCGCCGATGCCGCCCAAGCTGGAAATCGAGAAGCAACCGCCTTGCATATCCGCTGCGGTGATCTTTTTGTCACGCGCTTTCGCACTGATTTCCGCCAATTCTTGCGCCAATTGCACCAGCCCTTTTTGATCGACATTGCGCAATACAGGCACCATCAAGCCGTCAGGGGTATCCACCGCTACACCGATGTGGAAGTATTTTTTAAGCACCAGATTTTCGCCCGTCGCATCCAGTGACGCATTGAATTCAGGGAATTTTTGCAAGGCTGCGACCACGCCTTTGAGCAAGAAAACCAGCGGCGTGATCTTGATGGATTGTTTGGCATATTCCGCGCCCAATTCTTTGCGGAAAGCTTCCATCTCGGTGATGTCCGCTTCGTCAAATTGGGTGACGTGAGGAATGGTTACCCAGTTGCGATGCAGGTTTGCGCCAGAAATTTTCTTGATGCGGGACAAAGGTTTGCTTTCAACTGTGCCGTATTTGGCAAAATCGAACACAGGCATATCCAGCACTTGCAGACCGCCGCCTGTATTGGGTTTGGCAATAATGGCTTTGACGTAATTTTGCACGTCTTCCTTGGTGACGCGACCTTTGTCGCCAGAACCTTTGACCGCACTGATGTCCACACCCAATTCACGCGCAAAGCGACGTATTGCAGGGCTGGCATGTGCTTTGCCTGCGGGTGCAGACACGCTCACAGCACTTGCCGCAGGTGCAGGCGCACTCACGACCGCAGCGGGTGCGGCTACAGGTGCGGCGGCTGGTGCAGGAGCAGAGGCAGGGGCACTCGCCGCAGGTGCAGAAGCAACTGCGCCTGCTTCTGCGCTTTCCAGCAACAGAATCAACGAACCTTGGGAAACTTTGTCGCCCACTTTAATTTTGAGTTCTTTCACCACACCCGCAAACGGCGCAGGCACTTCCATTGCCGCTTTATCTGTTTCCAGCGTCAATAAATTGTCTTCGGCGTTAATCGTGTCGCCCACTTTGACGGCGACTTCAATCACCGCCACATCTTTGTAATTGCCAATGTCTGGCACAAATACTTGCTTGATATTTGACATCGTTATTCCTTCTCTCTTTGAGTCCATAGGTCGGGTTAGGTGCGGATTTTGCACCGTAACCCGACAATGCTGTCGGGTTGCGCGATGAAACTGCTAACCCAACCTACCCATCTTTAAGCCCAACGTCGGGTTGAAAACCCGACCTACGATCACTTTAAACCGTCACAGGATTGGGTTTTTCTGGATTGATATTGTATAAACGGATCGCACGGCTGACTTCGTTTTGGCTGATCGTGCCTGCATCTGCCAAAGCTTTGAGTGCGGCAATCGCGATGTAGAAACGATCCACCTCGAAGAATTGACGCAATTTCTTGCGGGTATCCGAACGACCGAAGCCATCTGTACCCAGCACCGTATAAGCTTGTGGCACAAAAGCACGAATCTGGTCAGCATAGCTCTTGATGTAATCCGTGGACGCAATCACAGGACCACTGCGGCTCGCCAAACATTTTTCGACATGACTTAGTCTTGCTTCTGCTTCTGGATGTAAGCGATTCCAACGTTCGCAATCCAAGCCGTCACGGCGTAGCTCGTTAAAGCTAGTCACACTCCAAATATCCGCTTCTACGCCAAAGTCTTGTTGCAAAATCTGCGCGGCGGCGATGGATTCACGCAAAATCGTGCCACTGCCCAACAACTGTACGCGTTTCCCTTCGCCCTTACCGCCTTCGCTCAACAAATACATCCCTTTGATAATGCCTGCTTCCGCGCCTGCTGGCATGGCTGGGTGAACGTAGTTTTCGTTCATCACGGTGATGTAATAGAACACATCTTCCTGATTAACGTACATACGGCGCATCCCGTCTTGGATGATGACGGCGAGCTCATACGCGTAAGTCGGATCGTAAGACACGCAATTCGGGATGGTTGCCGCGCTCAAATGGCTGTGACCATCTTGGTGTTGTAAGCCTTCACCATTCAGCGTCGTGCGTCCTGCCGTACCGCCAATCATAAAGCCGCGTGCGCGTAAGTCCCCCGCAGCCCATGCCAAATCGCCAATGCGTTGGAAACCGAACATGGAGTAGTAAATGTAGAACGGCACCATCGCTTTGCCGTAGTTGGCATACGCGGTGGAAGCGGCAATCCACGAGGACATCGCGCCCGCTTCGTTAATCCCTTCTTGCAGAATTTGACCTGTTTTGTCTTCTTTGTAGAACATCAATTGGTCAGCATCTTGCGGGGTGTATAACTGCCCCACTTGCGAGAAAATCCCCAATTGGCGGAACATACCTTCCATCCCGAAAGTACGGGATTCATCAGGCACAATCGGCACCACTTGCTTGCCGATATGTTTATCTTTTACCAAAATCCCCAACATGCGCACGAATGCCATGGTGGTGGAGATTTCGCGGTCATCCGTGCCTTTGAGCAACGCGTCAAATGCGTCCAGATTAGGAATCATCAAGGCTTCGGTCACAGGCTTACGGGCAGGAATATGTCCCATCGCCTGATTACGTTCTTTAAGATATTTCATCTCCACGCTGTCTTCAGCAGGACGATAGAAGTTCAGGCTCGCAACTTGTGCATCGTTCAACGGAATGCTGAAACGATCACGGAATTTGAGCAGCACTTCCTGGGTCATTTTCTTTTGTTGATGGGTAATGTTTTGCCCTTCGCCCGCCGTCCCCATGCCATAACCTTTAACGGTTTTAGCCAAAATGACAGTCGGTTGACCTGTGTGTTTAGTCGCTTCTGCGTAAGCCGCGAACACCTTGTAAGGATCGTGACCGCCGCGATTCAAACGCCAAATTTCCTGATCGGACATATCCGCCACCATTTCCAGCAGCTCAGGATATTTACCAAAGAAATGCTCGCGCACATACGCGCCATCTTTGGATTTATAAGTTTGGTATTCGCCATCCACCACTTCTTGCATCCGTTGTTGCAACAAGCCTGTTTTGTCTTTGGCGAACAAGCGATCCCAATGGCTGCCCCACACCACTTTGATGACATTCCAACCTGCACCACGGAACACGCCTTCTAATTCTTGAATAATCTTGCCATTGCCGCGCACAGGGCCGTCCAAGCGTTGCAAGTTGCAGTTGACCACGAAAATCAAGTTGTCTAATTTTTCACGTCCTGCCATGGACACTGCACCCAAAGATTCGGGTTCATCTGTTTCACCGTCACCCAAAAACGCCCAGACCTTACGCCCAGTGGTTTCCGCCATACCGCGATGTTCCATGTAGCGCATAAAGCGCGCTTGGTAAATCGCCATCAACGGACCCAGACCCATAGACACGGTGGGGAACTGCCAGAAATCAGGCATCAACCAAGGGTGAGGATAGGACGACAAGCCATTGCCATCGGCTTCTTGTCGGAATTTGTACATCTGCTCTTCGCTGATGCGACCTTCCAAGAACGCGCGGGCATACATACCAGGTGAAGAGTGACCTTGGAAATACACCAAGTCACCGCCGTGGGTGTCAGTTTTGCCGTGGAAGAAATGATTGAATGCCACGTCATACAAAGTCGCAGCGGAAGCAAAGCTGGCGATATGGCCGCCCAATTCAGACGAATCACGATTGGCATTCAACACCAACGCCATCGCATTCCAGCGCATCAAGGCGCGAATACGTTGTTCCATCTGGTGATTACCCGTCGAGCGACGTTCTTTTTCCAGTGGAATGGTATTGCAATAGGGCGTGGTTGCGCTAAACGGTACGCCCGCGCCCAAGCTACGTGCTTTGTTAATCATTTGTTCCAATAGAAAATGCGCACGTTCCGTGCCTTCATTTTCCAGTACGGATTCCAGCGCATCTAACCATTCTTGGGTTTCTTGCGGATCGTGATCGGGTAAAGTGGTCATCTCTATCTACTTCCTTTGTTGCGTTGTCTATATTCTCTAGCGTGTTGGACACGACCACGTTAGGGTGGAAAAACTACTTAAATCACGCTGCACAACGCAGCGTTTCTTGCTCGGTGATCAGCCAGTCAATTTTGACATCGGTGACCTCCTGCGGCATATCTGCGACGATTTGCAGCGAAAATGCTGCCGCAATCAAGGTGGGGCGATAGGCAAAACGGGCGAACAATTTATCGTAAAACCCCCCGCCATACCCCAGTCTCGCCCCCTCGCGGGTAAAAGCGATACCTGGCAAAAGTGCTAATTCTACCTCATTTAAGCGCGTTAGCCTTTCACAGCGTGAAACTATCGGTTCGACGATCCCCCACGAACCCACAGCTAGCTGATTCTCAAGGTCATTTACCCAATACAAGTCCAGCTGTTTGGTTGCAGGATTGACACGGGGTAGAGCCAGTTTTTTACCCTCCGCGAGAATATCTCTCACCCACATTTCGGTTGAACATTCCGTGCCGAAATTCATATAAGCCAATACCGTGCGGGCTTGCTGATAATCAGGAAAATCCCGTATCCGTTGCGCAATCGCGGCATTCGCAAGATCGCGTTGCGCTTCGGAAAATTGTTCACGTTGGGCAAGTACCGCCTGCCTGAGCGCGGGCTTCAAGCTACAAGGCAGCGGTGTGGTTAGCTCGGTCGCCATATTATTCAATCTCTCCGTTGCGGTTAGATAACAAGCACCCCAGCAAGCACAACGCCATGCAGCAACATCGCGCCGATGGTCAACGGTATCGCAGGCGCAAGTTGTTGTGGTTCGGCGGCGTGGCGGTGCAACACGGCAAAGGCTTTCAAACTCAGCGGCAAGGCTAACAACGCGCACAACGCCAACTTCGGCAACGCGCCGCTCACCACGCTAGTCACCAGAAAGCCATTTGCCGCGACTGCGATTAACAAATAGCCCCAGCGCGCATGATGCAGCTCCAAGCGCGCCACCCAATGTAATTTCCCCGCCTGAATGTCGGCGCGACGATCTGGGAATTGGTTGATATACAACAAGTTAGTCGCCAACAAGGCATAAGGCAATCCGACGATAATCGGCATGGCGGCAAAGCCTTTACGCTGCACAAAATCCGCGCCGATCACAATCAACAAAAACCCTGCCGTGATGCACAGCTCGCCCCAACCGCGACTATTCAAGCGCAACGGCGGCGCGGAATACGCCCAACCAATCAACAGTCCCGCCGCGCCGATATATGCCAATTCGGACGCGGATTGTTGCATCAACCACAATCCCGCCAACGCCACCACGCCCAACAACGCGAAACCAAAGCGCGCCGTCTGCGCCACACTCAACACCCCATTTTGAATAAAGCGACTGCCGCCCGTAAACGGAAACACCCGCTCGGTGTTCGCCGCATCCGTGCCGTTCAAGGCATCGTAATAATCGTTCAACACATTCGCCCCCGCGTGTGCCACCAGCGCGAACAACACGGTGATGGTCGCCAACATTGGACTCAGCGCAATGCCCGAATCATGCGCACTCGCCAACCCCAACAAACACGACACCAACGCCGCCGACAAAAACGCAGGACGGGTTGCGGCGAAATAACGTAAAAAAGGATTGGGGAAGGTGGTGGGTTGGGGTTCTAGGGGTAACATGTTATTTCCTTCTGACAGATTCAACCAATTTGCTAATCGCTTCAAACCCATCAAAGGTCGAAGGCAATTGCTGTTGGTCTGCCAATATCCCGCTGAAAATCAGATTTTCAAATTTATCCAATGCAAATTTGTCGTTGTCTCTCATTGTTTTAGCTTGCTTCGCATAGTCTTCAATAAACTCGCACAACGTCATCCTCAGTTCAATTTGTAGTTGCTGGGTTTTGATGGAGCGGTAGTTGGACAAAATAATTCTGAAAAAATATACCAACAAAAATTCAATTGCCACAAAGGGAAGTATTTCGTATATAGATGTGCCCTGAATGTTAGGTGCGGCAACAACTGCGGATGTTGCGGAAGCTTTTGATGCAGCAGCTCCAGCAGACGCGGTGACAGGGCGAGGCGCAATAGGAGTAGTGGTGATTATCTTAGATGCTGGGAGCACTATCATTACAACCCCTAATAGCACCATCCCTATAAATGTCAACTTAAGCTCCTTTTCCTTTTGCTTAAATAACTGGTGGAATCCTTTAGTTAACAAGACATAGTTGATTGCGCTCTTTTGTTTTTCTAAGGACTCATTCAGCGCGGAAACTCGTGCTTCACGCTCATCTAACTCACGTTGAGATTCCGTTTTGAGTCGCTCAAACTTCCTTGTGTTAGTGATAAATTCCTTGATAGAAGACTCTTGGAAGTAGTGCTTAATGAGCAAGGCTGGCAAGCCATAAAGTGCAGTGGTGATTGCAAATTGAGGTTCTGGGTCAAATAGGGTTAGATTATTTAGTGCGAATTCTTTAATTGCCCTGTGATATGGAAAATCATCCCAGAATTCTCGCTCACAAAAAATGTAAAAAAACCATATGAAAGTATTTTGGAGAAGGGCAGGTGAAACGTTATTGGGATCAGCCTCTTCTTTTATTTTATTAAAATTTGTAAACAAATATTGACCGAAGCCTCTAACTTTTATGCAGTAAGGGCAGTTTTCGTCAAACATCTGCGGGGCAGCTTTTATTTCCCTCAGAAAATCCACGAGTGAGCTCACAAGGAATTTATCAAAGTCACTCTCCTTTTGAATTTTTCCAATTAACTCAATTGCCTGCTCACATGCTGTTATGTTTTTTTCAAGCGCGAAAAATGGCGTAGATTCTTCATTCATAACTTAATACCCCCTTGATTGATATGACGTGATTCAGTGCGCGTTGCTGACTACCTGTTTAGTCCTACAATTACCACCCTACATCAACCGCCCATTTTTTATCCGCCTCGCAACTATGGCATGGCAAATCTCGCCAACTTCAGCCATGGGGTCAGGTCTAGCATCGTAGCATTTCGCATTCCCGCCGCTCATCACGCCCATCAAACCCAATGTGCAGCACAGCACTTTTTTGAGTTTTCGGGGGTGAATTCTCGTTGTCTCGTTCATCGTTTCGCCTCTCTCACGATTCGTCCTACGGTTGTGAAATGTACGCCGAAATGGGCGGCGATTTGTGGGTAAGAATATGCACCTGTCTGGTGTGCCGTGACGATGGTCGCGCGCGGCAGAAAATTCAATGCGAAGAGGGCGTGACATAATAGGCAAAATATAACAGAGGAAATGCTACTTTGCTAGACCTGCCCCTGATGCGTTTTTGCTCAATTTTTCAACCAGTTGCAAGGCGCGTTTGACTAATAAAGTCATTTCAGTTTCGCTAATCGTATAGGGCGGTATAAAGTAAATGGTGTTGCCAATCGGGCGCAACAGCAGTTCGTGTTGCAACGCCAAGGCAAAACAGCGTTGGGCAAAATCAGCGTGCGGGCTGGTCACTTCAAATGCCCAAATCATGCCCGTGTTGCGCCAGTTTTTGACCGCAGGATGCTCGCGTAGCGGGGTTGAAATTTGATTTAAAAACATAGCCTTGCGGCGATTTTCAACAATCACATTATCCTGCGCAAAAATATCCAAAGTCGCCAGCGCGGCACGACACGCCAAGGGATTGCCCGTGTAAGAATGTGAATGCAAAAAGCCGCGTGCGGTTTGGTCGGCGTAAAACGCTTGATAAATTGCCTCTTGGGTCATCACCACCGACAAGGGCAAATAACCACCCGTGATGCCTTTGGATAAACACAGAAAATCAGGCGAAATGCCCGCTTGTTCACAGGCAAACAGCGTCCCCGTCCGCCCCATGCCCACCGCGATTTCGTCGGCGATGAGATGCACGCCGTACTGGTCGCACAGCGCACGCGCACGAGTCAGATAAACGGGATGGTACATCCCCATGCCAGCCGCGCCTTGCACCAGCGGTTCCACAATCAAGGCGGCGAGTTGGGCGTGATGTTGTTGCAAATGCAGCTCCAAGGCATCAATGCTGCGCAATGCAAACGCCTCCGCCGATTCGCCCGCAGCGGCTAAACGCGTGTCGGGACTGGGCACGGTCGCTTGTTGGCGAATCAGCGCGCCATATTCATCGCGGAACAGTGCGACATCTGTGACGGACAACGCGCCCAAGGTTTCGCCGTGGTAGCTGTTTTGCAAGCTGATGAAGTTGGTTTTGGCAGGTTTGCCGCTGTTGCGCCAAAAATGCGCGCTCATTTTCAAGGCAATTTCCGTGGCGGACGCACCATCCGAACCGTAAAAACAATGCCCCAATCCCGCTGGCGCAAGTGCGCGCAGCCGTTCGGAAAGTTCCACCACGGGCGCGTGGGTAAAGCCCGCTAACATGACGTGTTCCAAGGTATTGAGCTGATCGACAATCGCCGCGTTAATGCGCGGATTGCAATGCCCAAACAGATTCACCCACCACGAACTCACCGTGTCCAACAACCGCCGTCCCTGATCGTCATACAGCCATACGCCCCGCCCGTGGGTAATCGCCAACAGCGGGAAAGTTTGGTAATGCTTCATTTGCGAGCAAGGATGCCACACAGCGGATAGGCTGCGGGCGACGAGGGAAGGGGAGGTATGTGCAGTCATGCGCCGATGATCAGTAGTAGCGTATAAATAATTGGGTGTTAGTATTTTGGTCGTTAGTCGTTAGTCGTTAGTTGGCAGGGGAAAGCTGTACATAGCTAATGAATCAACTTGAAAACCTCATTTGATCGCGCCAGAAAGAAAATATACCAATAAAAACAAAAATATAGCGTTGATTTGTTTCTCCGCGTTCGCAGTACCTCCGCGTGACACTAGCTTGTCGTGCTAGCGCGTAGTCGGTCTCGTACAAAAGCAATATGCCCACGTAAGCCATAAAACAAATCACCAAAAGCAGCGGGGATGTTGATTTTATTGACGGCGTGTTCGATGTGGTTTAAGCGGTGTAGGAGTTCATCACGGCGTTTTTCGTCCAAGGGCAAACTAAAGGCTTCTCGCTCTAACTCCAGCAAGGTGCTGTACCACGGATAAATGCGGGACTGAATGCGCCAACGATACAAAATGGGGGCGATTTTCATCCCTGGTATCAGTAATAAAACGATGGGAACCAGTACGGCAATGATGCGACTCATCAAGCTTGCCAGCCAAAACGGAAAGGTGTCGTATAAGAAGCTTTTGCCTGATTGGTAGTAGTTAACGGCTTGTTCGCTGATGGGGATTTCATGTTCCAAGGCGGCGGGAAACTCACCCCGCTTTCTAAACAGCCCCGCTCCGCCATGTACTTCTTTTGCCGCCTCTAGCAGCAAATCACTTAACGCGGGATGCAAGCTTTTTCGCGCGATCAGCTCCACGGTCGGGGCAAGTAAATAAGTGTCTTCTGCGGGAATGTTTTTGCCAAAATCTAATGACCCCTGTGGCAAGGTCAATTTGTTTAAGTATTTGATACGACGGGTATACGCATCGGCTTGAATAAAGCTAAATAGCCGAATATCAGGCGTGTGCATCAAGGTGCGCATCACGTCAGTGGACACGGAGTCCCCCATCAGAAACAAGGCATCTACCCGATTTTCGAGCAAACTGTTGACTAAATCTGCGGCGGGGGCGTGTAAAAAGGCGGTGTTGCCACCTGCTTCAATGCCATTGGCCTTGAGTAAAACCAATGCCAAACTGTTCGTGCCGCTGCCCGCCTCACCAATATCGAGGCGCATCCCTTTGAAATCAGATAATAAATTTTTGTGCGCACCGCGATAAAAAATCATCAATGGCTGATAGGAAACGCTCCCCAGTGACACTAAGTTTGCAATATTGACCCCTGCTAAATCCCCGCCTTGCACCAAGCCTATATCGACCGCGACTTTAGGGTTTGCCAACTTGGCTAAGTTATCACTTGAACCATCAGAGTAAACAATGTTGACTTTAATGCCTTGTTTGGCGAGTATTTTCTGATATTTCTCGGCACTTTTGCGATACGCGCTGCCTTTTTCGCCGCCGAGCATGGTCAGCGTATTGGGAGCCGCAGAATTGAAGAACAAAAAAGCCGCCACTCCAAGTGCCACACTGAGTAAGACTAAGGAAAACATCGACACAATAATTTTTGTGCCTAACAGATTGTTGAGCTTGGCAACGGTTCTTAACACAAAACCTTTAGGAGAGATCAAAACGAGCCTTATAGATTGAAAGAAGAGCGGCATCGGAAGTTATGGCGATAAGCACCTGCGCCTAAATTTTCGGGTATTTTAAGCTGTTAGTCATTAGTCGCTAGTTAATACTGGAAAACTGCCCGCTACTATGCTTTTTACAATATATTCAATCAGATGAAATAAACAGTTCACTCCACCAACTAAAAACTAACGACTAGCGACTAACAACTCAAGACCCAGTTATTTGTACGCAACCACTTACCGCCTGAGTTAACCCTGCTCAATAAAGGAAAATTATCGCGGTTGTAGCAAAACAATCAAGGTGGCTTGTTTGCTTTTCAATGCGATATCGAGCGGTTTTTCACCCGTACTCAAGGTTGCTTCAGGATCCGCACCTTTATCTAGCAAGAATTGTACGACGGCAGGATGGTTATTGCTGGTCGCTTTATGCAGTGCGGTTGAACCATCTTCGGCGACCGCATTGATGTCTGCTCGTCGCTCAATTAACAGCGCAATCACGTCTAAATTGCCCCGTCCTGCGGCTTGTTGTAATGCTGTGTAGCCTTTATGGCTACGGGCATTGACTTTGGCACCCTTGTCTATCAGTAGTTGTGCGACTTTACTAAATCCGTTATAGGCAGCCCAATGCAATGCCGTAAATCCTGCATTGTCTTCGTGATGGACATTGGCACCGATTTTAAGGAGCAAAGCCGCCAGTTTGTCATTGCCATGGGATGCGCAAATAATCAAGGGGGTCCACAATCGCTCATCCCGCGCATTCACCGCCACGCCAACACTTAAATACATCACAATCACTTCACGTTGACCCTTTTCACATGCCTTGAAAAAGGCAGGCGGCGCATATAGCTCGCCTTGGGTTTCGCCTTGTAATTTCACGGCTCTAGGAACGTTTGCCCACGGGTCAATCACATGTGTTTGGCGGATATTGACGGTGCTCAGAAAGGCAATTTCAACGGCCACTTCGGGCGGGAAGCCCTTGCGATTGGAGCGACTGCTGACCAATAAATCCGTAAAGTAATTTTGAATATCGCGGCTATCCCACATGCGAACAATGTTATTAAGTATCCGACGATATTGCTTCTCCAGTTCGTGAGGATATTTATCTTCACGATTATCCAGTAATTTTAGTAATCTAACATCCATATAGACAAGGCACCGTAATTTGGAACAACTCAGAATGGAGGTGAGACATCAATCAGCAAGGATATGTCGTCACGACAGTTAAACAAATTTAAGGAACAGAAGCACTCAAAATAAGAATTGGGAATTATAAAGACACAAAGCCCGAAGTCAAAGCAAAAGTCACGATAGCCAGCACTTTGTTGGTCATTTCTACGCGATACATCAAGTCGCTCGCGTCACGCCAAGATTCAAAAATCTAGCGCAAGCCTCAAAGCGGAAAAACAAAAAACCCGCTCCAAGCTGAAGCGGGTTTTTTTAAGTACAACTGACACCGTATTTGGTGGTGATAGGTGGATTTGAACCACCGACCTCAGCGTTATGAGTGCTGCGCTCTAACCACCTGAGCTATATCACCTTGAAGAGGGCGGCATTATCCAGACCTACACCCGCTTTGTCAACAAGTAATTGCCCCAAACAGACAGATTGCATATTCAGTCGCAGCACTTGAGTTTTGTGTAGTTGTTAGCCTACAAAGGCATTAAGTCGTCGCGCATCAGTCATCGTGTATTTTAAATCTAATCGAATCAACCGTGAGTACGATAAGTTTGTACGTTTTGGGGGTGAAATTTTTTGCTCCTATACCCGTCGCCTTTGAAGAGTTGGTGCAATACAGCCAACTGCTGTAGGTGCGAATTTATTCGCACGCCTTTTGGGGGCATGATTGATGAAGCTAAAACCGTGCGAATAAATTCGCACCTACGTCACGGGTTTTTTAGGTTGAATGGGTATATCGTTAATTTTCGTCCCGTCGGACGATGTACGAATAAATGCCTACCCACAACCAATGCGATGACTACCACACGATAAGCTGTAATCAGGTGCTTATTGCCGATAAACACATCTTTCGTTTAGATTCAAAAAATGCGTTTATCGACATACCCTATGCGGGTTAAACTCAAAATCAATCAAGCCTGCCGCATTGATTCCTTGGGTAAAATTAGAAATTCATGACTACGCCAGCGGAGAGCAAAGAGCCTTTGCTTGTGCTGGTTGAGTTGCCGAAGCGACCCAGATTTTCATATTGAGCGCGGACGGTAAATTGTTTCGACACGGCATATTGCGCGCCTAAACCCCATGTTAGGTTCAGACTGCTTGTGCCTGTAAAGCCTGCTGTGTTGATGCCACTGATGTCAGTCATGGCAGATGCCACGCCGAGTTTGCCCGTCAGTGCGAGTGCGTCTAAAACAGGATAACTCACAATGGCGGCGAGTTGAATGGCTGAAAATTTGACCGTAGTCGTGCCTGCCAGAATTGAACCCAATGATGCGTAGGTAGTTTCAAACGCCAGATTCGGTTTGTATTGATAGCCAGCACCGATTCGGAAAGCGGTGGGTTTGGTGCAACCTGGGCAATTGCTTAGGCTGGTTTGCCCAACGTCCAACAGCATATAGGTTTCAGCTGCCATCGCGGGGGCGGCTGTACACAGTGCCGCCAGTGTCAGTGTGAGCAGGGATTTTTTCATGTATTTCTCCTAAAAATGGTCAATACCTCAGTACGAGGTGCGGGCATTGTACTTTATCCTCTCCTCAAAAAACCAAAGTGTCCTTGCGGGCAGCAAATAAACAGTATGCGTTTCACAGTGAAAGACTTAACGTTTAAGGTAATAGGCGTGTCCCGCTTGAATGATAAATAGGTCATGGCGTGACATGAGCTACGCGGTCACATCCCACTGGTTTATAAACGCGTTGTGTAGAAGCTGGGTGTGCAGCCAGTTTATTTGCGGGGCGTATGGGTCTGGGAACGAACGCGCCGCCACAGTTTGGACACTTGTGATGAAGTACCGTCTCCACGCAATTGGCACAAAAAGTACACTCAAATGAGCAAATGCGCGCTTCGGTTGATTCAGGCGGAAGGGCGATGTCGCAGCACTCACATGACGGACGAAGTTGAAGCATGAATACCTCCTATTATAGAGCGCACTACACGGGTTCTTTATGGGCAACAATACGGATGCCGTCCAAGCCATTTTGCTCAAATTCAGCGGAATACTTTGTTTCCAATGGGTGTAATAGCCCAAAATGCTGTTCAACAGACAGGCTGGAAAGATTCTCCACGCCACCCGCTTGTTTGATTAAATCCCTATTTGCCAGGCGGTCAATCAACTCCTCCCAGAAAGAGTCATTCTCAAACTCTTGGATAAACGCCGCAGCAGGACTCGTATCCTCATATTTTTTTGTAGGATAGTATTCCTCGTCATCTGCCATATATTCGATTAAATCCCCGAACCCCATTGGTTGCGCATGGGCATAAATTTTTTGCTCAAGTGCTTCATAGGCTTCTACGCGGGGATCATCTTCTAGCTTGTGTGCAGTGAGTACCCAGTTGGCGATGTACAGCATATCTAATAGATTTTGGTATTCTTTGCGGGTAAATTCGATTTTCATGGGTCATACCTTGGAATATAAAGTAAAATTTTGCGCGATACGCGTGGCGTATTGCAGTAATTGTTTGATTAAGTGGTTATCTACAAATAACTGGGTATTGAGTTGTTAGTCGTTAGTTTTTAGCTGGCGGGGTAAAATGCCTTTCTCATCCACTTGAATATAGGGTAAAAAATACAGTATCTGGCAGCTTCCCCGTATTAACTAGCGACTAGTGACCAACGACTAACAGCGCAGAATACCCGAAAATTTAGGCGCAGGTGCTTACGAATCAAATTCATATGCGGCGCAATAACGTTGCGTCCTCTGTCGGCAAACGATTTCTACATGGGTCAAAGCAGGCGTATCAACGCTTAACGATTTACCTCTTCGGAAATCGCAATGCCTTGTTCGGCTTTGTTGTGTATGGGCAACATGACACTTCGCTCAACCCAAAGCATAAAGCGTTCTTTTTCGGGTGTCCGCAAATAAAGCATACACGAGGCAAAATTTGTTTCGGAAACGCCAATAATTTTTGTGCCTGGAATGACGTTGTGACGCTTACCATCAACTAAACGTCGCCGTTCTGCACTGCTCAATGGCAAATTCAGCGCGCTATAAATATCTTGAGTGGCAAGCCAAACTTTTCCCTCGCTATAAAAAACTCTCACGCGGGCATTGTCAAACGTGTAGTGCGTTCCCTGTATGCCCTGAAACGCCACCTTGGTAGGATGCCGTGCCAGTTGAGGTGCAAAATCCATGACTAACGGTAATAAAAATACATATCCCCAGAACACCGCGCCGAGCAATATTGCGACGGTTGGCGCGAAGAGTTCAAAATAAACAAAGGCATACAGGAGGAAACTAAACGGGATACAAAGTGCCGCGAGAAAAACATATTTCGCTGTGCTAGGTTTAAGAATGTCAATTTCCATTTTAAGTCGGTGATGAAGGCAAGAAAACGTTCATATTGACACGAACGACAAATTTAGTCCGCGTGTCAATAAGCGAATCGCACCCATTGATTGCCAATAAGTTGACAGGCGGCGCGACAACGACTGCGCTCTACGCGGGCTAGTCAATGTAACCCCATGATTGACGGTTGAAATTATAGGTAACTCTACCAAAGGGCGGTGTTGCCACATAAAGCAGCAAAGTGGTGTCTTTATAGTTTGAGTATCTGAACTCGGTTGGAAATACTGCGAATTTTGCAGTTGGCACTTCGGGAATATAAGCGGGGACAAGGTCTTCTAAATTTTCAGGATAGTGACCTGTTGATTGATGATATTTCTCTATGACAACAACCAAATTCTCTGCACGGGACTTTGCCAGCATATTATTCGCAGCGTTCGCGATCATCACCGCCACAATCATTGCGCTATAGATGGCTATCTTGGTGAGAGGAGCCTTTGGTGACTGATTTCGGTATTTCAATAGCACCACTTCAGGCAAAAACCAAAAGAGAATTCCCAATGCCATGATGAAAGACATCGCGCCCATACTCAGGACCAAGGCATCGACCACAAATAAGCCTATTGCTATCAAAATCGTCTTTTTCATTGGGTACATAAGCTGCCTCTATTGAGTGGTGTGGCAAAAAATAACATACGGAGCGATAGTGTTTGTTCTCTATGCGACTTGCTCAGTTTTACGGGTCTTGACGACTCAGAATGTGCTTGATGGCGGTACTATGGGGAAGATGCGCCGTTGCTTGAATCTCCTTTTCCAGCAAGGGTAGCCATTCACTTTCGTCAAATACTGCCGCCATTGAAGCAAATTCCTCCGCAGTTTGAATATACCCACTGATTGCCCTCTGCCGAATTTGTTTTAAAGCACCATCCAAATTAAAAATACGGATGGTTTCCTCGGCACGGTGTTTTTCTTGAGGGGATAAATTGGCTCTCGGACTGACTGATCCATCTGCCGCAAAAATTAAAAAATGTTCAGGGTCTTCCTCGTCTGGTTTAATCAAATCGTTCGGCGTGTATTGCTGCTTGTCTTTGTGATCACCGCAACAACCTTGACGATGACAAGAACCAAACAAATTATCCCAAGCAAATGTGCCTTGAGGATAGCGACCACGCTGACGAAAATGCTCAATATGCCGTTTTCCTTCGCCGATTGCCGCCTCGCAATACGCGCAACGCCCACCTTGCATTGCATTGAGCTTATCCCAAATTGCTTGCCGCACACTTTCGCTTGGAATCCCATTTCCCCATGTATCTTGCCCATGCTTATACCTATCCAAGCCAGCAGGTGCGTCCGTGTCGCGCTTTAATGCGTGCATTTATGCCCCCTTCGGACTGATAGGCAATTTTTGCTTAAATAATTGCAAACGTATCATGCGATCACACTCGCGCAAAACGGGATGGTGCGCGCCAAAATGTGTTTCGAGCAGGGTTCTCAATGTCACACCTTCGGCGGTTTGATGTAGATTTTGCTGAATCAAGGCGTGATATTGAGATAGTTTTTGGGTTTCAGGTATGTTGGGGACTGGGTTTACACCCATGATTTCCGCTAATAAATCGGCACTAGATACGCCGCGTGTTTGAGTGGTGATTTTTTCAACAAGGTGAGCTTTTTTCCCCGTTTCAGAATCGGTGATCTCACGTAGTAATCGAATACATTTTGCATCCACACTGCTTAATACCTGCGGGCTGTGGGTGGTGACGATGAATTGTATTTTAGGAAAAGCACCGCACAAATTTTGCAGAACCACTTGTTGCCATTCTGGGTGTAAGTGCATATCGACTTCGTCGATCAATACAATACCAGGCGTTTCCAGCGCGGCTTTTGCACCTAATTGTGGATTCAGTTTAGTGGCGCGAAAAGCAATGTCCGCAACCATACCGATCATGCTACGAACACCGTCACTCAGTAAGTGAACGAGCAACTCGCCAAATTGAGCGTGATGCACCACCAGCTCTTCTTTTGATAAAGAATAAGCAATTTCTCGCCATTCTGTAGGCTTTAAACATTGATTCACTGCGCCGCTCACTGATGCAATAAAGTCGTCAAATTCAGTCGGCTCATATTTCTTACCTGCTTTGTTAGCGGCAAGATGCCCTTCCAACGCATTTAAGCTCCAATAACGAAACCATTCCACCAACGATTTATAGCTAGAAGCGGGATCTAAGCAGTCCGCGTAAGCGATAGTGCGCGAGGTGCGCGGCAGTTTTGCTTTAGTGAGTTTCTTTTGTTGCCATAAACGCCCCGTACCGTAGTAAGCCAATAAAGGCAAGGTTGTGGCCATGCCTGTACGCACGGCTTCTTGTTGCCGTTTGCCGTAGGAGACCAACTCTTTGGCATCGCGAATGTTGTTTCTTTTTGACTTAATTCCCGCCAAACTACGTTTCCATGTTGAACACCCCCCTCCAATACTGTCTATTAGACTTTCTGGAATAAAACCTTCTGCCTCAAGACATACGCCATTAGGGGCATACTCCATCTCATGATTTAAGCTGTCACGCACTTTTGCCAGCCGAATATCGTTGGGGTCAAAATGCTTGCCCACGCCTTCGTCAAACGCACCGATATAAGGACCTAAAGCAACCGCAATCGCATCCAAAATAGCTGTTTTACCTACGCTATTAGATGCAATCAGTACAGTGAGTTGCGGATCAAAATCAATATCGAGTGTACTAAAGCAGCGGTAGTCCCGCAGTTTTAGTTGTTTAATGTTTAAAGCCGACATGTTTTCTCCTCATCGTTTTCAGGTTAATGCACCAACTGATTCATTTCAAAAATCGGTAACATCCCCCCGCCCATGACCAAAATCAGCGCGTAGGGTGCAATAAGCGCAGCACATTGCACCAACTCTTTGATTAAAAGCATAATTTATATGCGGCGCAATAATGATTGCACCGTACGCGGTTTTTCTTGATTTGCTATTGATTCTTTAGAGCGCGGCAAGGTGATGAATGTATTGCAGTTTTTCTTCACTCAGCCCCTCAATGTCTTGTGCTTCAATGAACTTCTCTCTGAGCAACTGACCGAATAGGAAGATAAGTTGCGAATAGCGGTAATCGTATTTCCGACCAATCAATTTTCGCTGTTCTGTGAGGTAGTCATTGATTACCCAAATGTCATCTAGGTTCTTTACCTGCGCGGCGGAAGTCCTGAATTGTTCCACGAGTGCCGCACACTCTCGCTGCAATGCCGCATCAAACGCTCGCCTTGCGATTTTTCTGTCGGCATCCGACCACTTAGTATTTTTCATCGCAACTCCAGTATAGGCATAGGGTACGCATGACACACCCTACTTGGCTAAACGCCTTGCTTCAGCAAAAACATCTTCGGCACTAAACAGCTCAGAAACACCTTGTTTGAAAGCAGAAACGCGTTTTTGAATTTCGATTTCCCAAGCGGGCTCAATGTCGGCTGCGGGCGTTGTTTGCAATGACTCAAGGAGAGCCTCCGCCAACTGAGCGCGTTCGCTAGGCGGCAATACAATCGCCTGTTCGATAATGTGAGCGTAAGCAACCGACATCGCAATCTCCAAGGGTTAAGAAGGTGAGCATTTTATAACAGAGCCAGCGCGTAGGGGCAATAAGCGTAGTGCATTACACCAATTGTTTGATTCCATAACAAATTTATATGCAGCAGAATAACGATTGCGCCCTACGCGGGCTAATCTCAACTAACTATGCTCCCGTTCATTTTATTGAAGCTAAGGGGGAGGTAGCACGGGATCGGACTTTTCATACGGCTTACTTAGTATCGATAAGAGCGACCCCTTGTAGGTATCGATATCTCTGATTTTCCACCCAGCAGATGTTTCCCTTAGAAAATAGGTTAGCATACTATTTCCATTAAAATATCTTACCTCGACAGTTACGACATCGGGACGATCTGTAGTTCTGATAACTATGGAAGCACCTAATGGATCCATGCTTTCCCACATAGGAGAAAAATCAAGATTACAGAATACGAGACCACAATTTCTGTCCTTGATGAGCAAGCTAACGAGTTGGTCATCAAAATATTGACCCAAGACCTCTGGAGAGGCGTTAGAGAGCGATTCATTAATTTTCCAAGGAACTATAAACACCGCTTCCCAAGCGAAATCCTTATAAAGATGAATGACCGTCTCAGCAGCATCATTTTTTGGTGCCGCAATCGTCGTAAATGAAAATAAGATTGCAGCAAGGAATACAAAAAATCTAAATGTAAATGCCATTGTTAAGCCTCACATGAATGTATATATACTAGGGGGTAATCGTGCATCACATTGTTTTAATAGTAATATGCACCTTAACTTCTCTCCTTGCTATTCAATCTCGGACTTGATTAGACGTTTTATTTCGCGCTATCGCAAGTCGCGTAGGTTGGGTTGAACGTAGTGAAGCCCAACGTTCACCTCGTATTGCATGATTTGTTGGGCTTCGCTGACGCTCAACCCAACCTACAAAACCCTGCGAATTTGCCGCACCTATGCCCTTAATGCACCAACTGATTCATCTCAAAAATCGGCAATAAAATCGCCAATACGATCAGCAATACCACCACGCCCAAGACCAAAATCAACAGGGAGTAGGTTGGGTTGAACGTAGTGAAGCCCAACGTTCACCGCGTATTGCATGATTTGTTGGGCGTATCTTTCGTTCAACCCAACCTACAAACCCCTGCGAATTTTCCGTGCCTACGCCCTCAATGCACCAACTGATTCATTTCAAAAATCGGCAGCAAAATTGCCAATACAATCAGCAACACCACCACGCCCATGACCAAAATCAGCAGGGGTTCAAACAGTCCTGTCATCACGGCGGCGCGGGTTTCGAGTTCTTGGGTTTGTTGGGTGGCGGCGCGGTCTAGCATGTGTTCTAGCTTGCCGCTGGCTTCGCCACTGGCGATCAGGTGGACGAATAGCGGCGGGAAAGCTTTACTTTGTTGGATGGCACGGCTAAGACTGCCGCCTTCGCGCACTTTGCGGGCAGCTTCTTCCACCGCGCCGCGCATGGGTAAATTGCTAATCACGCCTGCGCCCGCACTCAAAGCGTGCAGCAATGGCACGCCGCTGCCGACCAAAATCGCCATGGTGCTGGCGAAACGGGCGGTGTTCATGCCGCGTATCAGTTTGCCTATCAGCGGCAGGCGCAATATCCATGTGTCAAAACGGAGGCGATACGCGGGAATGTGCAATAGTTTTTGTAGGGTATAGCCGCCGCCCGCCAACAGAATCGCGCCGTAAATGCCGTATGCTTGCAAGCTGCTACTCGTCCATAGCAGGGCACGCGTTAAAAAAGGCAGTACTTGTTTGGTGTCGTGAAACACGTTGACCACTTGTGGGACGACGTAGGTGAGCAGGGCGAGGACGACGATGACTGCGACCAAGCTGATGATGGCGGGGTAAATGAGTGCCAGTCCGATTTTTTGGCGTAAGGCGTGGCGGGCTTCGAGGTAGTCGGCGAGGCGCAGTAAAACTTGTCCTAATTTGCCTGTTTGTTCGCCTGCCGCGATCAGGGTGCGGTAGATTTCGGGAAACGCGCCTTTGTGATTTTCCAAGGCGCGGGCGAGCGGTTGTCCTGCCAAAATATCGCCGCGTATGGCAGCTAAAATTTGGCGCATCGCGGGGGCTTCGGCTTGTTCTATCAAGGCGTTGAGCGATTGTTCGATGGTCAAGCCTGCTTCGAGTAATACCGCGAATTGGCGGGTGAATAAGCTGAGTTGGACGGCGGGCAGGCTGCGGGCGAAGCGGAATTTATTGCTTGTGCCATCGCCAGACAAGGGGCTGATTTCTAAGCCAATTAAACCTTGTTCGCGCAATTTGCTGCGCGCCAGTTTCGCGCTGTCGGCTTCAATCACGCCACTTCTGGCGCGCCCACTTTCGATTTCAACTGCTTCGTATTGATAGCCTGCCATGAAGTACCCTAAACGTGTGTAGCCCTGTAGGGTGCGCTGTGCGCACCTATTATTTTCACCGCGTGCGCACGGCGCACCCTACGATACGGGGATGGGGGTAGAAAAGTTTGTGACAAGTAAACGTTTCAACCCCCACCCTAACCCTCCCCCTGCTAGGGGGAGGGAACAAAGTCGCATAGATACTTAGCCTTCCCGCGTGACGCGCAGCACTTCTTCCAACGCGGTTTCGCCTGCCATGACCCAGCGTATGCCGTCGTCGCGCATGGCGCGCATTCCCCCTGCGCGGGCGGCATCGCGTAACGCGGCTTCGTCCGTGCCGCTGTGCATCAAACGGCGCAATTCGTCGTTAATGGTGAGCAATTCGTAAATCCCTGTGCGTCCTGCGTAGCCTGTTTGGTTGCAGCTGGGGCAACCGACGGGGGCGTATAACACCTTGATTGCTTGCGGCAATGTGGTAAGTTCTGCTGCATCTGGGGTGTAAGCGCGTTTGCAATGCGGACACAATTTGCGGATCAGCCGTTGCGCCAATACGCCCAGCAAGCCAGACGACAGCAAAAATGGCTCGACACCCATATCCACCAAACGGGTGACGGCAGCGGCGGCATCGTTGGTGTGCAGCGTTGCCAACACCAAATGCCCTGTCAACGAGGCTTGCACCGCAATTTGCGCGGTTTCCAAGTCGCGGATTTCACCCACCATAATCACGTCGGGGTCTTGGCGTAAAATGGCGCGCAGCGCGACCGCGAAGCTCATGTCAATTTTGCTATTGACTTGGGTTTGTCCTACGCCGTCTAAGTCATATTCAATCGGGTCTTCGACCGTCACAATGTTCATCACGCCCGCATCCAAACCAGAAAGTGCTGCGTACAGCGAGGTGGTTTTGCCCGAACCTGTCGGCCCCGTCACCAGCACAATGCCGTGCGGTTGGCGGATCAAAGCTTCCAAACTGTCGCGCAAGTCGGGGTTCATACCCAAAGCAGACAAGGTCAATCGCCCCGCTTCTTTGTCCAACAAGCGCAACACCACGCGTTCGCCGTGTCCCGTCGGTAGCGTTGAAACGCGCACATCCACGGCATGACCCGCCAGCCGCAACGCCATGCGTCCATCTTGCGGTAAACGTTTTTCGGCAATGTCCAACTGTGCCATGACTTTGATGCGCGATACGATGGCGGCGTGCAGCGCACGTTGCGGCTGGAGAATATCGCGCAACATACCATCGACGCGGAAACGCACCACGGAGCGGGTTTCAAAGGCTTCAATGTGGATGTCGGAGGCGTGTTCGCGCAGGGCTTGGCTGAGCAGCGCGTTAATCAATCGGATAATCGGCGCGTCGTCTTCGGCTTCCAATAAATCGGAGATTTGCGGCATTTCCTGTGCTAGTTGTTGCAGATCGTATTCCTGCTCCAAATCGTCGATCAAGCTGGCGGCATGTCCATCCACGCTGCCATAGACTTGCGCTAAACAACGGTCGAATTCATCGGGGGTTTTCAATAATGGCAGCAAAGGCTGTTGTAACACGCGCCGCGCTTCGGCAAGGGCGGTGGGTTTAACATCATGGCGCACCCACGTTTCGATACCTAGGTCGATATGTTGCGCCGCAATCACCCCGTGAGCGCGGGCGAAGGAATAGCTTAGCTTTTTTACCAGTTGAGGATCAAAAGGACGGGTCATGGGCAAAGATTCCTAACTCGTGCGAATAAATTCGCACCTACCAAATTACTTAGGCTTAACATCAAACTTCACTTCTGGCAGCACAGGCATTTTCATATCAGGCAGCAAGCTCCCCGTGAGTCGCTCTTCACCTTGCAAATTGCGGATAAATTCGTAGCGATCACCTGTGATCGTGGCAGAAGCCTCGGCATTTTTCAGCACAAAGGGACGCAAAAACACCATCAAATTAGTCTTAACTTGTTGACGTTTTTGGTATTTGAACAAATTGCCCAGAATAGGAATGTCGCCCAAGATAGGCACTTTTTCTTCGCTGTCTTTCACATCATCTTGAATCAAGCCGCCCAACACAATAATGCGCCCGTCATCGACCAATACCGTGGAATCAATTGAGCGTTTGTTGGTGACAACCCCCGCTGTGTTGGTGGTGAGGGTGTCGATGCTGGAGACTTCTTGGTAAATTTGCAGGCGTACCGTGCCGCCTTCGGAAATTTGGGGTTTCACCCGTAAGGTCAGCCCCACGTCTTTGCGTTCGATGGTTTGGAAGGGGGTGGCGGTTGCCGCTGTTCCCGTTTGGGCATATTGTCCTGTGACAAAAGGCACGTTTTTACCGATGACGATTTTGGCTTCTTCATTGTCCAGCGTCAGCAAATTCGGGGTGGATAGGATATTGGCATTGGCATCGGCTTGTAATGCCCGTGCCAGTACGCCCAAATTGGCAACCAATCCCACCCCAGGGATATTGATCTGACCTTTGACAATCCCGATGTTCAGTCCTCGCCCTACCGTGCTGATATTGGTCGCCGCACCGACAATGTTCGTCCCCACGCCGCCCATATTCGTGCCACCAATCACGCTAGGCGTGGTGCCATTTAAGCCGCTCATGTTTTGCCATTGAATGCCAAATTCTGCCGCTTTGTCCGTAGTCACTTCGGCGATCAACGCTTCGACATATACTTGGGCGCGGCGAGCATCCAACTTGTCAATCACCGCCCGCAAGGTGTTATACAAATTATCGGGCGCGGTAATAATCAAGGAGTTCGTGGCAACATCGGCTTGTATTACCCCCGCCCCCCCTGTTGCTTGTCCTGTCACAGGTGTTGCATTGGTGGCAACATTAGAGGTATCGCCGCTCAAAATCGCGCGCAAGGTGAGTGCTAACTTAGGTGCTTCAGCATTGCGCAAATACACCACGTGGATATTGCCCGCGCTGCTGGTGGGTACATCCAAGCCTATCACCAAGGTGCGCGCCCGCGCCATCAGTGCGGGGTTGTCGCTGCGAACCAACAAACTATTGGTGCGTGCATCGGCGGTAATTTGCACCCGTCTTCCCACTTCCGCCATACCACCAGGGGCGGCACTTTCGGCAAATAACTTGCTCAACATCTGTGCTAAATCCACTGCGGAGGCATAGGTTAGTTTTAACGTAATAAATTCGCCATTATTGGGTTGGTCTATCGCATCAATGATTTTATTCAGGCGACGAATGTTGTCAGCATAGTCAGTCATCACCAGCGTATTGGTATTGGGATAAGCGACAATGCTGTTATTAGGACCAATCAGCGGGCGCAATACAGGAATGAGTTGGCTGGCGGATTCATAGTGCAAGGGATAAACCTGCGTGATAATTTTATCCCCTGAAACCGTATTGTTGCGATCACTGACGGGGGTGCTGCTTTGTTTGGCATCTGCTTCAGGAATAATGCGGATGACATTGCCATTTTCAATCGCGCTAAATCCTTGCAAACGTAGGGCAGATAACAAAATTTGATAGGTTAAGTCTTTAGAAACAGGGCTAGACGATACGATGTTAATCGTCCCTTTGACGCGCGGGTCGATGATGAAGTTTTTACCACTGATCATCCCCACCGCTTTAATGACCGATTCAATATCGGTATTTACAAAATTCAACGTAATTTTATCTTCTTCGCGCGCGACACTCGTTTGCATCAGCAGTACGTACAGCAACCAGAAAACAGCAATTTTGAGTTTGAACATAGTGTAAAAGCGATGAATGGACAACAGAGGGCGATTTTACCTGTTTATGGCAGGCTGTGGGGTAGCAATACGCGCTTTGATGTTTTTATCTAAGTTTATTTCAAGCAGACAAACAGGCGGTTCGCGCAAAATGAGGGCGAGGACACAAAATAGATTGTCTTTGGTTTGGTAGCAGTTTAGAATTTGCTTATACGCCAACGAATTAGGGAATAGGGGGAGTCGTTCGGTATGGAAATAAATCTCTCCGTCGTTGTTTTTCCCTGTCGTTAAAGAGAGACGCATCATCGTTATTTTATGGAGAGTTAGTGCTATGAATACCAAAAACATCAGCTATTGCCCACGTTTAACCCGCACGTTGCGTTGGAAAATAGGTTTTGCAGCACCTTGGCTTTTGTTCGCACAGTCAGCACTCGCCGCTTCTAACTTGGTGACCGATGGCGGTTTTGAGCAAAATTTTATTTCATGGAGCAGCCCCAAATCGGCCTTGAGCTTAAATACGGCGGCGGCTTTTAGTGGCGCAACGGGGCTGCAAGTGTTATCTCCCTTTAACTATTGCCCGAATGATGCGATTTACACCTTGGATGCGCGTCAATTTCGTGCGGGGACACTGTACGAATTTGGCGCACGCACGCGCCTTGCCGCAGGGAGTGTCGCCGCACCATTACGCATGGGGATTATCAAAAATGGTGCTGCGCCGATTTATGTCGATGGTTTTGCCAATACCAGCTATGCCTACGGGGATCGTTGGACGCAGTTGTTTGGGGTGTATATCGCCAATTTTTTGCCCACGGACAGCGTTAAGTTGTGCATCAGTGGCGCACTGAATACCCCAACTTATATAGACGATGTTTATGTCAAACCCTTAACCACCGCTGAAATTGGCTATATCCCCCCTGTCACGTTGGACACTGCCACCTTGCTGCAAGCCAATGGCAACAGTTTAGTGGTGGGCGCGGCAAAAACGCCTGTTATCCTAAATGGCATTAACTTATCTGCCTATAACTATGGCAATAATATCGCGGGTACGGAAAATGCGATTGATAACTTTCGCTTTAAAAACCACGATGAAAGGGCTTATCAGGAAATCGCAGGCTTAGGTTATAACACTGTTCGGCTGATGATGTCGTTTGTGTTTTTTGAAGATAACAATAATCCTGGGGTGTACAAAGAGGAAGGCTGGGCATGGTTAGAGCGCAATATTTTGTGGGCGAAAAAACACAATATTCGTTTGATTTTAGACATGCACGAACCGCCTGGCGGCACGCAACTACCTAGTTTTCATACCTTTAACGCTCGCCCCGACATTCAATTGCGCCTAGAAAACTTATGGGTCGCCATTGCGGGACGGTATAAAAATGAAACTACGATTGCCGCTTACGACTTAATTAACGAACCCTATGTGGACAATTGGTTTGTCTATGCACAAGGTTTGATTAGCAAAATGCGGGCGGTTGACCCTAACCATCTGATTATCATTGAGCAATCTTATCACCCCAATGATTTGGGCATTGATGCGCGTTTTTATCCGCTGCCCTTTGCCAACATCATTTACGATGCGCATTATTACGACACTTTTGCCAGCTCGGACACAGGCACCGCACCTTATACAGGCACATTGCCCACCTTTAAAAATAACCTCAAAAATGAATTTTTGCCTTTTTATAACAGCGTGACAGGCAAATTCACCGTGCCAATTAACATTGGCGAATATGGTGTAGTGCATCAAAAATTCGACAAAAATCTGGGTGCGGAACAATGGCTACGCAACATCAACGATGCCATGAATTATTACGGCATTAGCCGCCAATTGTTTAATTATCACGAATCGCGTTTTGGGATTTACAGTGGTTGGAACACCTATCCTGGTGAAAGTACCACCACCAATACCCGCCTAAAGTCCACCATTCGAGACTTAAATCGCCTGCCTTTACCCGTCGGAACGGATACCTTGCCTAATGCGTTTGGCTTCGCCACCAAAACCGCCATCGTGCCATCCTCTGTGGTTCAATCCGCTCCTGTCGCCGTCAGCGGGCTGGATGCCCCGACACCCATCACCATTTCGGGCGGGCAATATCGCATCAATAGCGGTGTTTACACTAATCTAGCTGGCGTGGTGAAAAATGGAGATGTCGTGCAGGTTAAACATACTGCGGGGGCAGGTTATCAAGCGAGTGTGTCCAGTCAAGTGATTGTGGGCGGCATCACAGCCCGCTTCACCAGTGTCACGCAAGACATTACCCCCAATGCGTTTAGCTTCCCTGCTCAAACGAATGTCGCGCTCGCCACCGCCGTTGAATCGGCAATCATCACCGTCAGTGGTATAGATACTGCCACCGCCATCAAGGTGGTCAATGGTGAATACAGTATCAACGGCGGGCTTTATACCAGTCTTGCGGGCATGGTAAAAAATGGTGATACGGTGAAAATCAGACAACTTCCTGCTGCTAATTACGCCACTAAAGTGATTTCGACCTTGACCATCGGCAACGTGGTGGCTATTTTCGCCAGCACCACTGCCGCAAAAGACACGCTACCCAATGTGTTTAGCCTGACTGCACAAACGGGCGTACCCTTATCAACCCCGATTGCCTCCAATATCATCAACGTTACAGGAATCAATGCTCCAACCATGATTAGCGTCAGCGCGGGCGGTGCGTATCGTATCAATGGTGGCGTTTACACCAGTGTGGCAGGTGTGGTGAATTTGAATGACAGCGTCCAAGTACAGCGTACCTCCGCAATCAAGGCACTCACCGCAACCAACACGACGTTAACGATAGGTGGTAAATCCGCTATTTTCAAAATCACCACACGTTGAGTCATCACGGCAGTAAAATTTAATCCCAAAACTTCTTGACAGCAAAAGCCCGAATGGCTATATTAGCGGGCTTCGCTGCTGACGCAGGGCGTGGCTTTTGAGTTTGCATCGTTTTAGCAGGATGCGCGATGAAGATTAAGAAGAAGTTTCAAAAAGGTGTTGACAGTGTTAAATAACTCTGTAGAATGCGCACCTCTTCGCTGACACAGCGACTGCTCTTTAAAAGAACAAACAAACAATTGACGAGTGTAGGTGCTTG
>JBASWK010000160.1:0-12168 GCA_049276435.1 Gallionella sp.
TCCCAGGTGGGGGCAAAACGGGAGCTGGAAGCTCCCGCTACTGTGTCTAAGCGTGCCATCGTCGAAGCTATCCTCGCCAAGCACGACGCTGCTACCGCTGGGCGCAAGTTCAACGCCGTACTGGCAACCGCCAGCATCAACGACGCTATCGAATACCACGCTCTGTTCAAAACCGTGCAGGCGGAAAAGCTGGCGAGCGATCCTGAATTTCAGCCGCTCAACATCGCCTGCGTTTTCTCCCCGCCCTTTGATGGCAACAAAGACGTGCAGCAGATTCAAGAAGACCTGCCGCAGGAAAAGGCCGACAACGAACAGGAACCCGACAAAAAGAAAGCTGCCCTCAAGGCCATCATCGCCGACTACAACGCCCAGTACGGCACCAACCACGACATCAATAACTTCGATCTCTACTATCAGGACGTGCAAAAGCGCATCAAGGATCAGCAATGGTTTCAAAGTGGCGGGAGCTTCCAGCTCCCAAGTCAACAAACTAAGGGAGCAGGATGCTCCCACCACGATCTGATCGACATCACCCTCGTGGTCGATATGCTGCTGACGGGCTTCGATTCCAAATACCTGAACACCCTGTATGTGGACAAGAACCTCAAATACCACGGCTTGATTCAGGCGTTTTCGCGCACCAATCGTGTACTCAACGACACCAAGCCCTACGGCAATATCCACGACTTTCGCCAGCAGCAAGACGCGGTGGATACCGCCATCAGTCTGTTTTCTGGTGAAAAGACCGACGAGCAGGCGCGGGAAATCTGGCTGGTGGAACCCGCCGCCGAAGTCATTCGCAAATACGAGACAGCGGTCTCTGGCATGTCAGACTTCATGCAGCAAAAAAATCTGGTGTGCGAGCCTGAGCAGGTTTACAACCTGAAAGGCGATACCGCGCGCATCGAATTCGTCAACCGCTTCAAGGAAGTGCAGCGACTCAAGACGCAACTCGACCAGTACACCGATCTGGACAACATACAAAAAACTCGCATAGATGCCATCCTGCCGCGCGATCAGCTCCTGAGCTTCAGGAGTACTTATCTGGAAACTGCCCAACGCTTGAAAGCTATACAGGACAAACACGACGACAACACCCCGCCAGAAGTGCAGCAACTTGATTTCGAGTTTGTGCTGTTTGCCAGCAGCGTGATTGATTACGACTACATCATGGGGCTGATTGCCCGCTACGCCAGCCAAACGCCAGACAAGCAGAAGATGAGCCGCGCACAGCTCATCGGTCTGATCCAGTCCGATGCCAAATTCATCGACGAGCGCGACGACATCGCCGAATACATCGGCACGCTGGAAGCGGGCAAGGCACTGGATGAAAAAGCCATCCGCGCTGGGTTTGAACGCTTCAAGGCTGACAAACACGCCAAGGTATTGACCGACATCGCCGCCCGCCACACGCTGGATGCCGCCGCCCTGCAAACTTTTGTGGCAGCCATCCTGCGCCGCATGGTGTTCGATGGCGACCAACTCAGCGATCTGTTCGCCCCATTGGCGTTGGGCTGGAAGGCGCGTACCAAGGCGGAACTGGCACTGATGGACGAGATGATTCCGCTACTCAAAAAACTCGCCCAAGAGCGCGAGATTTCAGGGCTGGGGGCGTATGAGTAACAAGGTGAAAGGGAGCGGGCTGGTGCCCAAACTGCGCTTTCCTGAGTTTCGGGAGGCGGGGGAATGGGAAGCAGACGAACTCGGAACGGTAGCGATTTTTGTAAACGAGAAAATTCCTGTCGAACAAGTTGCGTTAGAAAACTACGTCAGCACCGAAAATATTCTCCAAGACTTCGGTGGTGTGGTTCGCGCATCAAAACTTCCAACAATGGGAGCGGTCACCCAGTTTAGACCTCTTGACACGCTAGTCTCCAACATTCGACCTTATTTGAAAAAGGTATGGGTTGCAGATAAAGAAGGCGGCGCATCGAATGACGTGATTGTTATAAGAGCGAAACAGCAATTGCTCCCGCAATATTTTTCCTTCCTGCTCAAGAATGACACCTTTATCGACTATGTGATGACAGGTGCAAAGGGTGTGAAGATGCCAAGGGGCGATATTGGCTCAATGAAGGCGTATCCAACCCTCTACCCAACTAAGCCAGAACAACAAAAAATCGCCGACTGCCTCGCTTCCCTCGACCAACGGATCACGCTGGAAGCGCAAAAACTAGCCACGCTCAAGTCCCACAAAAAAGGGCTAATGCAGCAGCTTTTCCCCAGAGTAGCTGGAGCTTCCAGCTCCAAGGAAACAAGGGAGCAGGATGCTCCCGCCACGCCCAAATTGCGCTTCCCCGAGTTTCGGGATGCGGGGGTGTGGGAGGTAACGACACTGGGCAAATTGGGTGAGCTTATATCGGGTCTAACGTATAGTCCTGATGATGTAAGAGATAGTGGATTATTGGTTTTAAGATCTTCCAATGTTCAGAATGGTGAGATCAGTCTCGGCGACAACGTTTATGTCACTCCCAATATTAAGGGCACTAACCTATCAAAGGCAAATGACATTTTGATATGTGTTCGGAACGGCTCAAAAGCGTTAATTGGCAAGAATGCGTTAATTCCTGAAGGAATGCCGTTATGTACTCACGGTGCTTTTATGACGGTGTTTAGATCGCGGTCGGCAAAATTTGTATTTCAACTTTTTCAAAGTGCAGTCTATCAAAACCAAGTTGATGCCGACCTGGGCGCAACAATCAACTCAATCAACGGCAGTCATTTTATAAAATATAAGTTTTGCGTTCCTCATCCAGAAGAGCAACAAAAAATCGCCGACTGCCTCTCTTCCCTTGACGACCTCATCACCGCCCAAACCCAAAAACTCGCCGCCCTCAAGACCCATAAAAAAGGCTTGATGCAACAACTTTTCCCATCCGCTGATGAGGTGGGCGCATGAACGCATTAGCCTCCTTTCACAGCGATATAAAAAACATCCTCGAACAGGCGAGGAGCCGCGCGCGGTCAGCGGTGAATGCTGCCATGGTGGAGGCCTACTGGTTGATCGGTCGGCGGATTGTTGAAGAAGAGCAGCGGGGGCAGCATAAAGCGCAATACGGCAAACGCCTGATTGAAGACCTCTCTGTCGCCTTGACCTCCGATTTTGGCAAGGGGTTCTCTTATGCCAATTTGTACAATTGCCGTCAGTTCTACCTTACATTCCAAGATCAGGAGATTCTCTACACAGCGTGTAGAGAATTGAGCTGGAGTCACCTGCGTTTGATTATGCGCGTCGATTCGCCACGAGCCGTTGACTATTATTGCCGCGAGGCCAGAGAGCAAAACTGGACGGTGCGCCAACTGGAACGCAACATTAAAAGCCAGAGCTTTCAACGCCTGCTTTCAACCCAAGCCAGTACAACAAAAACGACTAACACTTCCGCCCATCTGGAATTTATCAAAGACCCTTAAGCAAAGATGAAACCATCGTGAAGTATTCAGTCATCAAAGAAAACCCTCAACTTTTTGCCTCTAAATACCAACGCATACTTCCCACTGAGGACGAGCTGATAATCGAGATTGAGCGGGAGAAACGCTTGATTAAGGAGCTGGAGTGACGAATAAACAAGCAAGTCTTGCAACAGAATTTGGATGCCCCCGCCCAACGGCCTTGCGGTTTCGGAATGTTTTCGAAAATGATCGAGCCAGCGCAGCGAGTTGGATGAAGTAACAATAAGGAAATTACATGACCGAACATGACCAAAAACAACTGGGCAACACCCTTTGGGGCATCGCCGACCAATTACGTGGTGCGATGAACGCGGATGATTTTCGCGACTATATGCTGTCGTTTCTGTTTCTGCGCTATCTCTCGGACAACTATGAAGCGTCGGCGAAAAAGGAGTTGGGGGCGGATTACCCTGTAGCGGGAGCTTCCAGCTCCCTTGACTCTGAAAATGGGGGCAAGATGCCCTCACCACTGTGCCACTGGTACGCGCAAAACCCGATTGATGCGGCTGAATTTGAAAAGCAGATGCGACGCAAGGTGCATTACGTTATCGAGCCGCAATATCTCTGGAACAGTATTGCCGAAATGGCGCGCACTCAGGATGGGGAGTTGCTGCACACGTTGCAAAAGGGATTTAGCTATATCGAGAACGAATCTTTTGAAAGTACCTTTCAGGGCTTGTTCTCGGAGATCAATCTGGATTCGGAAAAGCTCGGTAAAAAGTACACCGACCGCAACGCCAAGTTGTGTACCATCATCAGCGAGATTGCCAAGGGCATTGCGAAATTTTCAACCAACAGCGATGTGCTAGGTGATGCTTATGAATACCTAATCGGGCAGTTTGCCGCTGGGTCGGGCAAAAAGGCGGGCGAGTTTTATACGCCGCAACAGATTTCCAGCATCCTTTCCGAAATCGTGACGCTCGATGGACAAGACCCTGCCACGGGCAGGAAGTCGCGGCTGGATAAGGTTTACGACTTCGCCTGCGGTTCAGGTTCGCTGTTGCTCAACGTGCGCAAAAACCTCGGTTCACACGGCATCGGTAAAATCTACGGGCAGGAAAAGAACATCACCACCTACAACTTAGCGCGTATGAATATGCTACTGCATGGGGTGAAAGATTCTGAGTTTGAGATTCATCACGGCGATTCGTTGCTCAACGATTGGGACATCCTCAATGAGGCGAATCCCGCTAAAAAACAGCTTTTCGATGCCGTGGTCGCCAACCCGCCTTTCAGCTATCGCTGGGAGCCGAACGAGGCGATGGGCGAAGATTTCCGTTTCAAAAATTACGGGCTGGCACCCAAGTCCGCCGCCGACTTCGCTTTCTTGCTGCACGGGTTTCACTTCTTGGGCAAGGAAGGCACGATGGCGATCATTCTGCCGCATGGGGTGCTGTTCCGTGGCGGTGCGGAGGAGCGTATTCGCACCAAGTTGCTGAAAGATGGAAATATCGACACGGTGATCGGCTTACCCGCGAATTTGTTTTTTTCAACGGGGATCCCCGTGTGCATTCTGGTGTTGAAAAAATGCAAGAAACCCGATGATGTGCTGTTTATCAATGCCAGTGAATTTTTTGAAAAGGGCAAACGGCAAAATCGTTTGTTGCCAGAACACATCGACAAAATTGTCGCCACCTATCAGTTCCGCAAAGAGGAAGACCGCTATTCGCGTCGGGTGACGATGGAAGAAATCGCGGCGGAAGGTTACAACCTGAACATCTCCCGTTACGTCAGCACGGCAAAAACCGAAGCGGTGATTGACCTTGCTGGCGTACATGCGCAGTTGATGACGCTGGAAGCGGACATTGCCACGGCAAGAGATAAACATAATGCCTATCTTAAAGAACTTGGCTTGCCGCCCTTGTTGTAAGCCGTCCCACACGCATGGCTGCGATTCAACGTGATGCGTCGTAGGTAGGAGTTTTGAGGCTTTTTGAATGCGGTGCTATTGTTTGGCGACAGCGGGGCGTTTGCCTATTTTGACAGGTAAAGTTTGCAATGCGCCATGCCGCATCAGTTGGATAGACACGATTTTTTCGGGGGGAATGCTGGTCACGGCATCCAGCATGGCTTTGGAATCCTTGATGGGTTGATTGTCAATGACTAGCAGCACATCGCCATTTTTGATGCCCGCCTTGTCTGCGGGACTGTTATGCACCACCTCGCTGACCAATACACCCTCCGTGTTGGGCAAGCCAAAGGATTTTGCCAGTTCATCGGTGATTTCTTGCATCCCCGCGCCCAGCCAGCCGCGTGTCACCGCGCCGTGTTGAATGATTTGCTCTAGGGTCTTTTTGGCGGTGTTGACGGGAATGGCAAAACCAATGCCCAAGGAGCCGCCGTTGGGGGAATAAATCGCGCTGTTGATGCCGATTAGATTGCCCTTGGTGTCCACCAGTGCGCCGCCCGAATTGCCAGGGTTAATCGCGGCATCGGTTTGGATGAAGTTTTCAAAGGTATTGAGTCCCAGATGATCCCGTTTGAGCGCGCTGACAATGCCCATGGTGACGGTTTCTCCCACGCCAAAGGGATTGCCGATGGCGAGTACCATATCGCCTACCTGTACCTGTTCAGACTGTCCAAAGGTAATGGCAGGGATATTGCCCGCCAGGTCAATTTTGATCACCGCCAAATCACTTTCAGGATCTGAGCCCACCACATGCGCTTGTGCCTTGCGCCCATCGGCGAGCGCGACTTCAATTTGATCGGCGGTTTCGACCACATGGTGATTGGTGAGAATATAGCCCGACGTGCTGACAATCACGCCTGAACCTAAGCTGGTATTGCTACGCGGCTCGTTGTTATCTTGATTGCCAAAGAAAAAGCGGAAGCGAGGATCATCCGCAAAAGGATTTTGGGCTGAGGTGACTTTAGTGCGGGAATAGATGTTCACCACAGCGGGCATGGCTTTTTGTGCCGCATGATTGAGATTGGTGCTGGTCGCGGGCGCGTTATTTTCAGCAGGTGGCGCACTTTCATACAGCGTGACCACGCCTGTGCTGCGCGCGACATTGGGTAATAATTCAGGCTTGAGCGTTTGAATAATGAACAACAAAGCCAGTGCAATGGTGACGGTTTGAGTGAACAGAAGCCAATGTTTACGCATGGTATGATGAAGTGACTTTAAATAATGGAAGGAGAATATGATGCAACTCAACGAGCTGCGCGATTATAACGCAAGCCTGCTGCAAACCCAGCTATTCAAAGATTATTGCCCGAATGGTGTTCAAGTTGAAGGGCGCGAGCAGGTCGCGCGTATCGCCACGGCGGTCACCGCTTCGCAAGCGGTATTGGATGCCGCGATCGCTTGGGGTGCGGATGCGATACTGGTGCATCATGGTTATTTTTGGCGCAACGAAGACGCGGCGATTGTGGGCATTAAGAAACGCCGCATTGCCCGCTTGTTATGCCATGATGTGAGCTTGTTGGCGTATCACTTGCCGCTTGATGCCCATCTGGACTTGGGCAATAACGCCCAATTAGGACGGCTTTTGAATATGACTGCGACGAGTCAGTTTGGTGAGCAAAAGATTATGTGGCAAGGTGAGCTGGCAGCTCCGCTGAGTTTGGCAGATTTTGGTGTGAAAATTGCAGGCGCGCTACACCGAACTCCGCTGTTGTTGGGCGATGCAGGCAAACAGATTCGGCGCGTGGCATGGTGTAGCGGCGGCGCGCAAGGTTATTTTGAAGCCGCGATTGCACAAGGGGTCGATGTCTATGTGACGGGTGAAGTGTCCGAGCAATGTTTTCATCTGGCAGAAGAGCATGGCGTGGCATTTATCGCGGCGGGGCATCATGCCACGGAACGCTTAGGCATACAGGCATTGGGTACGCATTTGGTCGCCCAATTTGGTTTGCAGCATCGCTTTTTTGACCAAGAAAATCCTGTATAGGCGCGCGGGCTGTTTCGCGACGCTTATTTTTGTAGCGCATTCAATCAGGTAAAATGCAATCATGATCACGTCAATGAATATGAACCTCAAACTGGATGACCGCGTCAATCCGATACGCACAGCACCCCTATCTTTATGAAAATACGCGTCTTATTTCTCTCCCTTTTCTTGTTGGCGTGTGGTGATAAAGCGTCTCATCAAGCGGGGCTTGCAAACCATCAAGCTCCTCCACCCATTTTTAAAAACCTAGTTGAGTTGCAACAAGCCGCCGAATCGGGCAATGCGGAGGCGCAATTGCAATTGGCTGAACGCTTTTACCGTGGGGAGGGCGTGGCGAAAGATGACAAACAGGCTTTTGAGTGGGCGCAGCGTGGCGCAGCACAGGGTCAGGTCGATGCCGAATATCTGTTAGGTGGTTTTTATGACATCGGTTGCGGTGTTGCCGAAGACCCTGCTCAGGCGTTTGCATGGTTTCAAAAAGCCGCAGCACAAGGGCAGATTCAAGCGCAGCATAATTTGGCGGTGATGTACGAGGAGGGTTATGGCACGAAGCCTAATCCAGAGCGTGCGGTGTTATGGTTTGAAAAAGCGGCAGGACAAGGGTATGTCCCCGCACAAGTACGACTGGGGACGATTTATGCGGAAGGCAATTATGTCCCCTCAGATCTAAAACGCTCTGCCGAATGGTTCCAAAAGGCGGCACAAACAGGCAATGATGATGCGCAAAGCCGCATGGGGGTGGTATATCAATATGGCATTGGTTTACCCCGCGATTTAGTGCAGGCGGACACATGGTATAGGCTCGCCTCAAAACAAGGCAATATGGTCGCCCTGATCAATCAAGGGGTCGTTGAAGCGCAACTGACCCCCGATCAACGCAAAGCCGCGCAACAGTCCGCCGCGAATTGGAAAGCCATATCCACTAGCAAGTAGATTTTTCTCTCAGCGTTTAATCAGTTCCTGCAAGGTTGCCACGACTTCGTTGACCGTCGGCGAGCGATGGACACCCCCCAAATTGACCGCTTTTTTGCCTGCGTACAGCCCCGTCAACACAGGATCGGTGGCGGTGTAGATACCGACAGTGGGTTTATCCAATGCGGCTGCCAGATGTGCCAGCCCCGTGTCCACGCCGATAATCGCTAGCGCACCGCCCAACAAAGCCGCGATGTCGTTCAATGCCAATCTGGGCGGACAAATGGCATCGGGTATTTGATTCGCTAACCGCTGAGCGCGCGCGTGTTCGGTTGCACTGCCCCAAGGCAAGACACAGCGGATGTGCTGCTGTTGAAAATATCGCCCCAATTCCACCCAGTTGGCTTCATCCCACAATTTGTCATCGCGGCTGGTGGCGTGCAGCAACACGGCGTAGTCGCCCGCAGGCAACCAGTTGGGATGCGGTACGTTGGGCGGCAATATGCCGTAATCAGCGGGTGTATTGAGCGTATAACCCAACGCCTGCGCGACCAATTGCCGATTACGTTCGACCGCGTGTTGCCCTTTCGCCACGGCAAATGTGCGTTGATACGCCATGGCCGCCAGCGGTTCACGCGCACTGCGGCGATCCAATCCGCAGCGCGTCCCCCATGCTTGTCGGGTCAACAACGCGCTTTTGACCAAACCTTGCGTATCAATCACAAAATCATAGGGTTGCTGCGCCAATGTGGCGCGCATCGCACGGATTTCTGCCCAGGTTGCGGCTTGAAAAAGATGCTTGCGCCAACGTCGCACGGCAACTGGAATCACTTGTTTGACGGCAGGATGCAGCTTGGGCAACGCGGCAAAACCCTCTTCAACCAGCCAATCAATGTGCGCATGCGGAAAATGCTGCACGATGTCGCTGACCACAGGCAAATTATGCAGCACGTCACCGAGCGAAGAGGTTTTAACCAATAAAATGCGGGGGGTATCTGGTGGCGAAATGGACGGCATGAGGCAGGTGAATTCAAGGAGTAGGCGCGCATCTTAAAGTGCTGGGCAAAAAAGGGGAAGACTTAAGGGGGTAGTCCTCTCCTGTATTGCATAAATCGGGATTTATCCCGAATCTTGCGTCATCGTCGAGTTAAAAGGGAATAGGCGCGATTGGGCATTCAAAAACAAACCAAATGCTTACAACGATTAAGCATATCCTCGTAATAATGTACGGTATTGTTTAGGGTATATCATGCCATTCGGTGCCGCAGCTCCTTGTAAAAACCATCGTCAATTAGATTGATTGACGAAAAAGCCCGCATACTAGACGCACCATATGGCGCGTGTTCGATACAATAGCGGTTCTGTCCCATCTCACTCTGGAGGTCAACATGTATCAACGTATTCTGGTTCCTATGGATGGGAGTCATACCGCCCATCAGGCTTTGCAAGAAGCGGTGAAGTTAGCCCGTTGTTTATCTGCACAATTACGCCTACTGTACGTGGTAGACGAATTGAGTTTTATTGACCCCGATAGTTATGTCAATATCGTCGAGTTGCGCGACATTCACCAACAAGCGGGCGAGCGCGTACTGGCAGCGGGATATGAACTGGCACAACAGGCGGGCGTATCCGTGGAAACCCATTTGTTAGAAACCCTGACCGACAGCATCGAAAACACCATTGATGCCGAAGCCGTGCGTTGGGGGGCGGACTTGATGATATTAGGTACCCACGGACGTTCGGGCTTAAATCGCTTGCTGTTTGGCAGCGTCGCGGAAAATGTCGTGCGCCATTCACCTGTCCCCGTGTTATTGGTGCGCAGCAAAGATGAAACACAAAACAGTTAGCATGGCGCGTTTAGTCGCTTAATCGCAATAGGATTTATGACTAAGATTATGATTATAGCCAGCAATCCTCATTTTGACCGTAGGTACGAATTCATTCGTACGGTTTTTCGTGGATAAGGCTTGTTTGTCGCGTTTTTCGCTATTTCGGGCGATGTGCGAATTTGTCGCCCCCACAAAAACATGCTGTTTAGTCAAAATGAGAATTGCTGACGCAACGGCATCAACCAATCCGACACCGCCGTGCATCAACGCATCGCACTCGATGCGGCACGCGCCCATCTGGCACGGGCAGAATGCCTACACGTGGTGCTATTGCTCGAAAAATGGGTTAACCACCCTGACCATGCCCACCAACCTACAAAAAACACCGCGTGTCATTTAACGCAAAATTCATATCAAGCAGGTGTTTATTCAACTAATCCATGAGTTTTTTAGCCAATTGCGCTAGAATTGCGCCCACTTTTAAAACAGGAAGTTGAGACTCATCGTGGCATTGATCGTACAGAAATACGGCGGAACCTCCGTCGCCAATCCAGAGCGGATTAAAAACGTAGCACGGCGCGTGGCAAAATTCCATGCGAAAGGTCACCAAGTGGTGGTAGTTTTGTCCGCCATGAGCGGCGAAACCAATCGCTTGATTGGCTTGGCAAAAGAAATGCAAGCCCATCCTGACCCGCGCGAATTGGATGTCATTATCTCCACAGGCGAGCAAGTCACCATCGGTTTGTTAGCCATGGCACTCAAGGATTTAGGCTTGAAAGCCAAGAGCTACACAGGCGGACAAGTGCGCATTCTGACCGACAATGCCCATACCAAAGCCCGCATTGTGTCGATTGACGAAGAGCGCATTCGTCAAGACTTGGAAAACGATTGCATCGTGGTGGTCGCAGGTTTCCAAGGTATGGACGAAAACGGCAACATTACCACGCTAGGGCGTGGCGGGTCGGACACCACGGGCGTGGCGATTGCAGCCGCCCTGCGCGCCGACGAATGCCAAATCTACACCGATGTGGATGGCGTTTACACCACCGATCCGCGCGTGGTATCGGATGCGCGTCGCTTAAAAACCATCACCTTTGAAGAGATGTTGGAAATGGCGAGCTTAGGATCGAAAGTCCTGCAAATCCGCTCCGTCGAATTCGCGGGCAAATACAAAGTCAAACTGCGCGTGCTGTCTAGCTTTGAGGAAGAAGGCGAAGGCACACTGATTACTTTTGAGGAAAATGACCAAATGGAACAAGCCATTATTTCTGGCATCGCGTTTAACCGCGACGAAGCAAAAATCACCGTCATTGGTGCCCCCGACAAACCAGGCATCGCTTACCAAATTTTAGGTCCTGTCAGCGATGCCAACATTGACGTGGACATGATTATTCAAAATGTCGGCATTGACGGCACCACGGATTTTTCGTTCACCGTACATCGCAATGAATACACCAAAGCGATGAGCATCCTGAACGACCAAGTGCAACCCAACATCGGCGCACGCCAAGTGCTTGGCGACAACCGCGCGGCTAAGGTGTCGGTGGTTGGGGTTGGGATGCGCTCACATGTCGGCATCGCCAGCAAAATGTTCCGCACTTTGGCGGATGAAGGCATCAACATTCAGATGATCTCCACTTCTGAGATCAAAATTTCAGTGGTGATAGACGAGAAGTATTTGGAACTGGCAGTACGCGTGTTGCACAAAGCTTTCGACTTGGATCAAGAATAATTCTAAGCAGTTTTTCCCGAAAGGCGTTATGCTGCGCGCCTTTCCCAACGCGCTCGTAGCTCAGCTGGATAGAGTATTGGTTTCCGAAGCCAAGGGTCGTGGGTTCGACTCCCGCCGAGCGCACCAAAATTAGCCTAAAACGGGTACTAGAGATTAGTACCCGTTTTTGTTTTGTGTAATAACAAGATGCTACGAGTAATCACTACAAAACCTAAGCTGATTCACCCTAGAAAAAGCAGTCTCACGCGAAAGACGCGGAGAACGCGGAGAAAAATCAATAGGTTGCATTGTACAGGTAGTCACCGAACGGGTGAAAAACAAATCAACGCTATCTTTTTGTTTTTATTGGTAT